>NZ_JAQISX010000039.1:0-5722 GCF_028618425.1 Bartonella sp. ML70XJBT | reverse complement strand
ATGCTGATGGCGGATCTAAAGATCAGGTTTATCCTGATGTAGCGAGTGCTTTAACTGGGGTTGGTACTTCTATCACGAATGTTAAAAATGAGATTAGCAACCAAATTAATAAAGAAATTACCAATGTAAAAGGTGACAGTCTTGTTAAGTGGAATGAAGAATCTAAGTTAATCAAGATAGGAGAAGAAAAAGAAGGGACTAAAATCAGTATAGCAAATAAGGATGGCACGGCACGGACCATTTCTGGTGTTGCTGCTGGCACTTCCGAGAATGATGCGGTGAATTTTTCGCAACTGCAAGATGTTAAAGAACAAGTAGCAGCAAGTAGCTTCGTTAAACAGGATTCAAAAACGAAACATATCACTATTGGTAAAGAAACAGATGGTGATAAAATTGATATTGCCAACAAAAAAAATGAAAAGCGAACACTTACAGGTATAAAGGATGGAGCACTATCAGCAGATTCACATGACGCCATCACGGGTTCACAGCTTTTTACGACAAATCAAAATATAACAACTGTAGCAACGAATATAGCTAAGTCCCTTGGAGGGGGTGCTAGTTATAAAGATGGCGTATGGACAGATCCAAAATTCACGCTTAAAACTATCAAGGGTGATGGCGAAGAAGGTGACACAAAAGACTATCCCGATGTAGCGCAAGCTTTTGCAGGAATTAATGATAATTTCCAAAATGTAAATAAGAATGTGCAGAACATTGTTAAGGATTTTAAAGAACAAGTTACGAATATTACGCAACAAGTTAAAGGCGATGCTCTGTTGTGGAGTAAAGAAAGTAACGCTTTTGTAGCCTTGCATGAGGAAAAAGATAGCAAGGCAAACAGCAAAATTACGTCTCTTGCGGATGGTTCTATTGCGGCAGGCTCGAGTGATGCAGTTACGGGTGGTCAGATTAATACGATTGTTTCGGGTGTTACAAGTGCATTAGGTGGAAATGCATCCTTTAGTGTTGATGGCACTTTTACAGGTCCAACCTATGGCTTATCGAAGGTTTCAAAAACGGGTGATGTCACAAAAGAATCGTATGAAGGTGTTGAAAAAGCCTTTGAAGGAGTTGATGAGAATATCAAGACTGTAAATGCTCGCATTAAGGATGTCTCAGAGGGTGTTGCACAAGATTCTTTATTATGGAGTAAGGGTGACAAAGCCTTCGTCGCTCAGCATAAAACGGAAGAAGGTAAAAAGGTAAATAGCAAAATTACGTCTCTAGCAGATGGAGATATTAAAGAAAAATCGCATGATGCAATCACTGGTGGACAGATTTATGATCTGCAAAAACAGTTTGCTGGCTATTTGGGTGGTGGTGCAGGTTATGAAGATGGCCAATGGACAGCCCCAAGCTTTATCCTGAAAATGTTTGGTGAAGATGGTAAGGAAGGTGAAAAGCAGACCTATAATGACGTAGGTTCTGCGTTTGCAGGAATTGATACGAACTTCAGCAATGTTAACAAGCATCTGACCCATATTGTTGAAGACTTTAATAAGAAAGTCGATAACATTAACAAAGAAGTTAAAGGCGATGCTTTGCTATGGAACAATGAAAACGGTGCTTTTGTAGCTCAGCATGCAAAAGAAGATCAGAAAATAAATAGCAAAATTAAATTTCTTGCTGCCGGAGATATTACAAAAGACTCGACAGAAGCTATTAATGGTTCCCAGGTTTATTCTTTGAGTGATAAATTTGCTAAGTATTTAGATGATAGCGCTGGTTATGATGAGAAAGGCGAATGGAAAGCACCAAGCTTCAAGGTTAAGGTTGTTGAAGCTGATGGTATTACAATTGAAGATAAGAATTATAATACAGTAGCAGAAGCTTTGTCTGATGTTGGTAATTCATTCACGAATATTAAAAAAGATATTACGAATGTTGTCAGTGATAGTCTTGTTAAGTGGGATGAAGAGAAACAAGTAGTCAAGATTGGTGCAGAAAAACACGGTAATACAATCACAATTTCTGATCAGGATAGTAAAGACAGAATCCTTTCAGGAGTTAAGGATGCAGAGCATAGCAATGAAGCAGTTAACAAAGGTCAGCTTGATAAAGGTTTGAAAGATCTTTCTGATAATCTTCAGTCTGATGAATCAGCCGTTGTTCATTATGATAAAAAAGATGATGAAAATGGCAGCATTAATTATGAAAGCATAACTTTAGGAAAAGGCAAGAGTGCTGCCTCGGTTGCACTTCACAATGTTGCCAATGGTGAGATTGCTAAGGATTCACGTGATGCAATTAATGGTGGCCAGATTAATACAATTTCTGGAGATATTGCGAAGTTTTTGGGAGGTGGTACAGCTTTCACAGATGGTGTTTTCACGGGTCCAACCTATAAATTATCTCAGGTTTCTAAAGAAGGTAAGGAAGAAGAAGCTGAATTTAAAGATATTGGTAAAGCGTTTGAAGGTATTGATACGAATATCAAGAATGTGAACCAACGGATCAAGGATGTGACACAAGGTGTTGCGCAGGATTCTTTGGTATGGAGCAAGGATGAGGATGCTTTTAGCGCGCAGCATGGAGAAAAAGAGGAAAGAAAAAATAGTAAAATCACCTCTCTTAAAAAAGGTGATCTTTCAGAGAAATCAACGGATGCGGTGAATGGTTCACAGCTTCATTCTACGAATACTGCCCTTGCGGAGTATTTTGGTGGCGATACTAAGTATGAAGATGGCAAATGGACAAAACCTGATTTCAAAGTTGCACAATTTGATGCTGATGGCACAAAAGGTGATGCAAAGACTTATCATAATGTAGCGGAAGCCTTTGAAGGAGTTAACAGCACTTTCACGACTCTTAATGATGAGATTGGGGATGTAAGAGACAATCTTCTTGTTAAGCAAGCATCAGAGATGACTTTATCGCGTAGTCTGCGTGATGGAGGAACAGGTCTTATCACGATTGGTAGAGGAACCGGTGGCACCGAAATCAGTATTCTAAATAAGGATAATGGAGCCCGGAAACTTTCCGGTCTACACGACGGGGGTGTCAGTGAAGGTTCAACCGAAGCCATAACGGGTGCTCAGCTTCATTCTTTAGGGAACAGTATAGCCAAATCTTTCGGTGGTAGCGCTAAGTATGAGAATGGTACGTGGACAGATCCAAAATTCACGCTTAAAACTATCAAGGATGATGGCAAAGAAGGTGACACAAAAGACTATCCCGATGTAGCGCAAGCTTTTTCAGGAATTAATGATAATTTCCAAAATGTAAATAAGAATGTGCAGAACATTGTTAAGGATTTTAAAGAACAAGTTACGAATATTACGCAACAAGTTCAAGGCGATGCTCTGTTGTGGAGTAAAGAGAGTAACGCTTTTGTAGCCTTGCATGGGGAAAAAGATAGCAAGGCAAACAGCAAGATTACGTCTCTAGCAGATGGAGATATTAAGGAAAAATCGCATGATGCAATCACTGGTGGACAGATTTATGATCTGCAAAAACAGTTTGCTGGCTATTTAGGTGGTGATGCTGGTTATAATGAGAAAGGAGAATGGCAAGCGCCAAACTATGACTTATCGAACATTGATGGAGAAGGTGCTGTAACAGCTAAATCCCATACCGATGTTGGTTCAGCCTTTAAAGGACTTGATGACAATATCAAGAATGTGAATGCTCGCATTAAGAAAGTTTCAGAGGGCGTTGCAAAAGATTCTTTGAATTGGAGTAATACTGATGGTGCCTTTAGTGCACAGCATGGTGGAAAAGATAGCAAGGCAAACAGCAAAATTAAATTTCTTGCTGTCGGAGATATTACAAAAGACTCTACAGAAGCTATTAATGGTTCTCAACTTTATTCATTAAATCAAACGGTCGCGCAGTACTTAGGTGGTGGTGCTGAATATAAGGATGGAAAATGGATAGCACCAAGCTTTACGCTTAAAATCTTCAAAGATGGTAAGGAAGATGGAACAAAGACTTATCATAATGTAGCGGATGCATTTTCCGATGTTGATTCTAATTTTACAAATGTCGTTAATAACTTTACTGAGCAGGTCACGAATATTACTCAAGAAGTTCAAGGTGATGCTCTGTTATGGGATCAGAAAAGTAAAGCCTTTGTCGCCCAACATGGAGAAAAAGAAGGTAAAAAAGAAAATAGTAAGATCACCTCTCTTGCGAATGGAGAGGTTTCCAAAGTTTCCACTGATGCAGTGACAGGTTCTCAGCTTTATTCTTTACAAGATCAGTTTGCGAGCTATTTAGGTGGCGGTGCTGGTTATGAAGAAGGTAAATGGACCGCTCCTATCTTTAAGGTTAAGAAGTTCGATGATAGTGGCAAAGCAACAGAGCAAGAATATAAAACTGTTGCTGAAGCCTTTGAAGGAGTGAATCAATCTTTCACGAATATTCATAATGAAGTGAATGAGCAAATTAACCAAGTTGTAGGGGACAGCCTTGTTAAACAAAATGAAAAGACACATGTCATATCGGTTGGTGGTGAAACGAATGGTACTCAAGTAAATTTTGCTAACACTGACGGTATAGAACGGGTCCTTTCTGGAGTTAAAGCAGGAGATCTTTCAGAAAAATCGACCGAAGCGGTGAATGGTTCTCAACTTTATTCTATGAGCAATACCCTTGCGACCTATTTTGGTGGCGGCACTGAATATAAGGATGGCAAATGGATCGCCCCAAGTTTTAAGGTTAATACAGTTAACGCTGATGGTAAGGAAAAAGATGAGACTTATAAGAACGTAGCGGAAGCTTTGGCTGGCGTTGGTACATCTTTTACAAATGTTCACAATAAAATTACCAATGAGATTAATAATGCGATTGCCAAAGTAGAAGGAGATAGTCTTGTTAAGCAAGCAAAAGAAACAGATTCGATTACTATTGGTAAAGAAGTAGCCGGCATTGAAGTTAATATTGCTAACAAGAATAGTGAGGATCGTACACTTTCTGGAGTTAAGGCAGCGACAAAAGATAATGAAGCGGTTAATAAAGCTCAGCTTGATCAAAGTTTGGAGAAGTTTTCTAACAATCTTCAATCAGATGGTTCAGCGGTAGTTCATTATGATAAGAGGGAAAGTGGTGAGACTGATTATACAAGTGTGACTTTTGGGAAAGGTCAAAAAGCAGCTGCTGTTGCATTGCATAATATTGCTGATGGTCAAATTGCTGAAAATTCCCATGATGTGGTTACAGGTGGTCAGATTAACACTATCTCTCAAGATGTTGCCAAGTTTTTAGGTGGAGATACAAGCTTTGAGAAGGGTATCTTTACAGGACCAACCTATAAATTATCAGAGGTTGATACTCATGGTCAGGTAAATTCGACAGAGTTTAAAGATGTTGGTTCAGCCTTTGCAGGCCTTGATAAAAATATCAAGAATGTAAATAATCGTATTAAGGAAGTCTCAGAGGGCGTTGCACAAGATTCTTTATCATGGAGCAAGGAAGCGAATGCCTTTAGTGCGCAACATGGAGAAGGAAAAGACAGAACATCTAGCAAGATTACGCACATTTTGGATGGAGATATTACAACTAATTCAAGTGATGCAATCAATGGTTCCCAACTTTATTCGATGAACAATACGTTAGCGAGTTATTTTGGTGGCGGTGCTGAGTATAAAGAAAGTAAATGGATAGCTCCAAACTTCAAAGTTAACGTAGTGAATGCTAATGGCGATAAGGTTGAAGAGAAGAAGTATGATAGTGTTGCAGCTGCCTTTGAAGGTGTAGGAAGTTCTTTCACAAATCTTCA
>NZ_JAQISX010000038.1:0-5913 GCF_028618425.1 Bartonella sp. ML70XJBT | reverse complement strand
GTAAACCATTCCGATAAAAGGAACCACTCTTCGTAATATCCTCCCAACTCCCTCCACCAGACAAGACATTCAATTCTGTCGTAAAACTGGTCCACAAAGTGGAACTCGATTGTATCTGCATCGCAAAAGTTCCTGATAAAAACTGCAAAAGATAACCACAACCATCCTCACACCCTATATGCGATATCATCCGACGATTTGCTGTATCAACATGACCTCCTGAAGTCTTTGGAGAGGGTGCCTTCTTACCCGTAATACTTGTCTTGTCATTACTTCCATACATCGCAGAAGCAAACGCTTCATCACTCAGTAACGACTTCTTGATATGCAACATATCTGATACATGATCGCTATAACTACGATTGGTGGTGATAGGGACACCATAAGTCGATTTGGTATTTTCACCCGTTCCTGATTGAAGATAAATATCTACCCAAAGATCCGTAGAGGGGTCATACACCATTCCTTCGGGAGAACTATGCGGACGGTGATTCAAACACCAAACAGAATTGGGTAATATGTCCCCCGCTCTATAACCAGACAATGGGTGACCTTCAATCGTTCCAACATCCGCACAGAGCGTATGAAACCCTCCTATCTTGCGCGAATTATTGACTGTATAACCGTTTGGATAGGTAGAGTTTTCTGAGACAACAAATTTATGAGAATCTCCCCCATCAGAAACCAAATAAACATAATAATCCTTGCCCGCCGAAAGAGACTGAACGCTTATTATTTTATCTGCCGTATTACTTGCAACCAAAATATCATTGCCTCGTATCAAGGTTAGGCGTATTCCTTTTTTCAAGGTTAGTTGGATTTTCTCACTCGCAACAAGAAACGGGGTAGAAACTGACAAAACGCTTAAATTAGAATGTTTCAGAAAAGTGTTTACTCTTTCAGCTAGATTTTTTGCTTGTATAGCTACTGTATGAGCTGTTGTCGCTGTTGCTAGGGAACTCTTGATATCACCAAGCTCTTTCTTCGTTGTATCGGCGCTTTCTTTGGCTTCTTCTGCTGTTCTTTTCGCTATATCAGCGGTTTCTTGGGCCTCTTCGCTTGCCGTTTCCGCTAAACTTGCTGTAGTTTTAGCGCTATATGCCACTTGCTTCGCACTATTGGCCTCATCCCACGCGTCATCAGCTAAACTTTTTGCATTTCCCACTTCACTACGCGCTTGTTCCGCTGTCTCTTTCGCAGTCTCTGCTGTCTGTTTGGCTTCCTTAGCTATTTTGTCTGCTTCATCGGCTATCCTCTTTACCGCTTCTCCACTCCCTTGCCCTGCTGCCTCTCCAGAACGGACAGCCTGTTCTGCCGCTGTTTTTGCCTCTCCCGCTATTCTCGTCGCCTCACTTGCTTGTTGCTCTGCATGCTCTGCCTTCTCTTTTGCACTTGCCGCTGTGCTTTTTGCATCCTCTGCTATAGACTTCGCTGTACTCGATTGCGTCAATGATTCTGAGACTTTTTGTATCGTCTCATCATCTGTCTGCTTTGCCGCATTGGCTGTTGATACCGCCCTCTCTGCAAGGCTTTTTACATCACTCAACGCCTGTTTAACCTCATCACAAACATTCTTGTTTGCTTCTGCTCTCTCCTTCGCTTCATTGGCTGTAGTTAATGCCGTGCTTGCCGTCGTGCTCGCATCAGTCGATGCTGTTCGTGCTTGCTCTGCTGTCTTTTGTACCTCTGTGGAGGTTGCTGTCGCTTTTTCCGCTAAACTCTTTGCTTCTTCACTAATACCTTTTGCCTCATTAACTAAGGTAATCGCCTGTGAAGATTGATCCTTTGCTTCTGTAGAAGCCGTGAGAGCATTTGAAGACGCATCTTTTGCTTCTGACGCTCGTTGTTTTGCTTCTTCTGCTTTGCTCTTCGCATCTGCTGCCTCTAAAACGGCTCTCTCAATGTTTTCTTTCGCACTATGCGCTGTTGTTGTCGCTGTTTCACTCGCACTTTTGGCTTCATTGGCTGTGGTTAATGCCCTCTCTGCTACTCCCTTAGCTTCTGTCGCTGTAGTCGCCGCCGTTTCTGATGTTGCTTTCGCGCCATTAGCTACGCTCAACGCCTGTGATGCCGTCTCTTTTGCTTCTTGTACAACACTCTGTGCGGATTCCGCTTTGCTCTTCGCATCTTCTGCCAAAACCTTGATCGCTTCTCCACCGCGTATCGTTTCACCCTCTAAACGTACCGATTGCTCTGCCGCTACCTTCGCTTCATTGGCTACCTTCATCGCTTCTGTTGCATTGGCTTGCGCCTCTGCTGCTTTAACTCTTGCCGTTTCTGCAACTTGTTTGGCTTCACTTGATCCGCTCTTAGCCTCTCCTGCCGTCGTTTCTATATCAGATACGCTTGCCTTAACGCTTGTGATCTCTGCTAAGGCTTGTTCTACTGTCTGCCTTACCTCTGTAACCTTCTGATCTGCTCGATTGGCTGCTGTCAAAGCTGTTTCACTAATACCTTTTGCATCATTGGCTGTCGTGGAGGCTCCCTCTGCTAGTCCCTTAGATTCTTCTGCTAAACCCTTAGCTTCCTCTGCTGTCTGCTTTGCTTCTCTCGCTGACCTCTCTGCTCCTTCCGCAAGAGACTTAGATTCATCAGCTACACGCTTTGCTTCAGTCGATAAACTGACCGCTTGTTCACTCGTGGCTTTCGCTGCATGCGCAATTGTCTCTACACTGTCGGCTTTACTCTTTGCATTCACAGCTGTCTCTTGTGACGTCGTTACTAGGGATTGGACGACATCAACAGCCTTCTTCGCAGCATCAGAAGCATTTTTGGCTTCTTGTGCAACCTTCTCTGCCGTTTCCGCTTTACTCTTTGCCTCTTCTGCTATGCTCTTTACAGTTTCTGTACTAACTTGCGATGCTGCCTTGACTTCATTGGCTACTCTCGTGGCTTCTGCTGCACCCTGTTGGGCTTGTTCCGCTTGCCTCTGTGCATTATCCGCCGCACTTTTCGCTTCTAAGGCTGTCAACTTGACATTACTGGCTTCCTCTTTCGCTTCTTCTGAGAGCCTCTTCGCTGATTCAGCTGTTTGATTTGCTTGATCACTCACCTCTTTTGCTGTATTCGCAACACTCTCTACGCTTTCGGCTTTCCTTTTCGCATCCATAGCTGTACTAGATGCCGTATCGGCGATTACCTTCGCAGAACTTGCTTCTTTTAAAGATTGTTCTGCTATCTTTTGCGCTTCTGTAGATGCCGTATTCGCTTTTTCCGCTAAACCTTTAACTTCTTCAAATGTTTTATTCGATTCATCAAAAGCATCCTTGTTTTCCTGAACAAGTTTCTTTGCTTCTTCTGATAATGTTTTGGCTTCACCAGCAATTCTCTTCGCATCCATAGCTGTGTTAGATGCCCTATCCGCCGTTGATTTCGCAGTCGTAGCTTCACTGAGAGCTTGTTCTGATGTCTTTTGCGCCTCTGTAGATGCCCTCGTCGCTGTGTCTGCTAACCCTTTTACTTCTTCAGAAATATTCCTAACATCATTGACTGATGTCGCCGCTGTAGATGCTCTCTCCTTCGCATCGCTCGCTTCTGTAAGCGCAGTCGTCGAGGCATTCTTGGCTTCTGCGGCTAGTTGCTTGGCTTCTTCACAAACGCTCTTACTTTCTTGGGCTAATCTCTCGGCTGCTTCCGCTTTCTTCTGAACTTCTTCTACCAAACTTTTTGTCGTTGTATCCCCTTCACGAATCGCTTGTCTATCCGCTTGTAACGCCTGCTCCGCAAATGACTTCGCTTCAGAAGCTAACCGAGATGCCGTGGTTGATTCCTGCTGTGCCTGTTCGGATTTCCTATTGGCACTATCTGCTACGCTTTTGGCTTCTAAGGCGGTTGTCTTCGAAACACTGGATTCTTGCTTTGCTTCCTCTGAGAGCCTCTTTGCAAATGTTGCCGTTTGGGTTGCCTGATCGCTCTTTTCCTTTGCTGAATTGGCAACAGTCTCTAAATTTTCTACTTTGCTCTTCGCATCCAATGCTACCTCTTGTGACGTTTCTGACGCTTGTTTTGCCCCTTCTGCGACATTCTTTGCCGCTCTTGACTCTCTTAACGCTTCATCCGCTGTTGTTTGGCTTTGTGATGCTTTTGCTATCGCCTCATCCGCTGTTCTCTTGGATAATCCTGAAAGCGTTTGTGTGGTTTCCCCCTTCTCCTTGGCTTCTCTTGCTTCTGTTAAGGCTGTCTCTACCGATGTTTGTACTTGTGATACTGTTTTTGTCAGTTCGGTAACTGAAGATGTCGCTTGCTCCGATAAAACTTTTGCCTCTTCTGCAACCCCCTTGGCTGCATTAGCTGTCGTCGACGCCATAGATGATGTTGCTTTCGCAGAACTTGCTTCTCTTAATGCTTGTTCTGATGTCTCTTTCGCAGTCTCTGCTGTCTGCTTGCCTTCTCTTACCTCTGTTAAGGCTGTCTCTATTGACGTTTGTACTTGTGATACTCTTTGAGTGAGTTCTGTAACTGAAGATGTCGCCCGTTCCGATAAAACTTTCGCATTTCCTGCCATATCCTTGGCATCATCCGCTGTCTGTTTGGCGCCATCCGCCTTAAGACTTGCTTGCGTCGCTACCGTCTTAACTTCATGACTCGTCGCTACTGCTGTCGTGGCTACTTGGGTCGTCTCCATGGCTGTTCGGGAGGCTTCTCTCGCTGTTTGTTCTGCACGATTTGCAATCGATTTCGATTCATCAGCTAACCTCTTGGCTTCTGTAGAGACATTCACTGCGCTGTCACTTATCTGCTTCACTTCTGCAAAACTTTCCAATGCCGTCGCTAATGAACCTTTCGTAACATTGATTTCCCCTGAAGCTCTATCAACGGCTGCCTTGCTCTCTTCCGCCATGTGCTTCGCTGCATCAGAGGCATTCTTGGCTTCTTCGGCTAAGCTCTTAGCGCTATCCGCTGTCTCTTTCGCAACATTGGCCGTTGTCCTCACTGCTGTAACCGCTTCACCCGTTGTCGTCACCTCTTTAAGTGCTTGGTCCGATACGCGCTTTGATTCTTCTGCAACTTGTTGGGCTCCATTCGCACGCGCCATCGCTTTTTCCGCTTCTTGCCTTGCATTAACAACCTGTTCTAACGGTGCGAAAGTTTCATACGAATACAAAGAAGCGGTCCCTAAAATCTTCGGAACAACTACACTATCTTGCGAACTACCAGAAACTATTTCTTCTCTTGTTGCTACCGGTATCAGATATTCATGACTATGATCGGGTATCTTCATCTGCCTTAATCCTTACATCATGCCTACAATAAACACTCTTTCAATTCTTCAAGCTCTTCACTTAAGCTCTCTAAACGCTTCTCTAAATCTTTCAGCGAACCATCAATCTCTGTTTTCAAAGCTGTTTTCACTAAATCAACAATCCCTTGAAGCGGCGCATGCACAAAATGATCCCCTGAATACAAAACAACCCGTACTTGAGACGGGTCGTTAAGCTCTGATATTGCAAATGGTTTGGATAACATTTCATCTCCTCATGTCTTTATCCCATAAATTATACTCACATTAACGGGGCGTGTTTCAACGCCCCCAACCCTCTCGGTCAAAAGGTGATGCTCATGATGGGCTTTGTCATAGATCCCTTCTTTTATAGGTTCTGAATGATATAAAAAACTCGTAAAGGGATTCCGGATAAACCAAGGCAAGCGGGGCGGCTTATCCTTTTCGGTAAACCAAAAGGGAACCTCTTCTTTCATGAAGATCTCTATTATCTTCTCACATTCAACAGCGCTAACCTGCAAGCCTGTACAGTCTCTCCTTCGCCTTGTCAAAGAAGCTTCAGAAGAAGAAACATCCCGTTTCTTTCGTGAAGAACGCTCAACCGAAGATGCTGGACCTATTAAATGTTCATGCGCTTTCAAAGAACAGCCTTGCAAACTTGCAAATGAACGCCAAGAATCTAGACCACGTTC
>NZ_JAQISX010000037.1:0-6357 GCF_028618425.1 Bartonella sp. ML70XJBT | reverse complement strand
ATAATCCATTCTTGATAAAAATTACGTACCCAAGGCAATTTATTCGTCATAGTTGCCCTCCTGCTCTTGAGTAAAAGCAGCTTCTTTTAATTCTTTTTCAACACGCGTATTCCACAACCCATCATCTGTCTCAACAAGTTTATTATTTCTCATGAGATATTCGACAATAGTCGCAAACTTTTTTTGTGAACAATTGCAAACACGTGCAAGCGTTTCAAAATCTTCTTTAATTGGTGCTTTTTTATCGTACATGCGAACAAGAAGCCTGATATAAACGCCTCTTTGTTTAGATGTCATTCCATTTGTACCACTTATCCAGTCATACAAATGGAATCTTATCCATGGCATTGCATTAGACATGCGCATCCCCTTCTTTTATTAAATATAAAATTGCTAAAGCATCTGCTTCGTTGTCGTCTTTAGGCGTATGTCCTTTGGAACATATTGCCTTAATCATTTCTTCTTTTGAAGCATTACCCTTCCCTGTTGTCGCTTTCTTAATTGTGCCAACAGGAATGCCTTCATATGGTATCTGATGATGTTCACACCACGCTGTTAAGGTTGCTAGAAAGCCCCCATAAATATGAGAAGCGTCTGTACCCACATGCCGGCGCACCTCTTCAAAATACACCGCGTCAATTTCATCAACAGATCTCTTTAGTTCAGTAAGCCACTTCTTAAAGCGCAGATAACGCATACCACCGCCTTCAAAACGGCGTGATTGAAAATGTTCTGTATCACTTGTTATGTGACCATCAGCACCGCAAATAGCCCAGCCAGTCTTGCTACCTAGATCAAGACAGAGAATGGTTTGTGCATGCGTGATCATAATCCCCCCTTAAGGCTCTACGTATTTATATGTGCGCTATGACAGAGCGCGTTGTGATTGCTTGTCTTGCAAAGATGTTTATGAAAAAGTATCCTCCCAACGATTCTAAAAAAGTGGGGGGAGTTATGATGCAAGAGTGGATAGTTAATAAGGTTGTATTCTTATTGCATCGGATAAATGATAGTGCTGTATTTTTGCTGCACTGGATAAGTAATAATCTTACGATTGCTCCTATCATTGCTACTGTAGTTACTGGAATGGTGACACTTTTTGTGCAACAACGAAGCTTAAAAAAACAGCTTAAAATCTTCCAACGACAAACTACAGCATCAGAAACCCAGACAGCTATTCTATTAGAAGATAAAAAAGCACGGGATTTGGGACCATATTTGAAATTGAAGGCAGTATTCTTCCCACAAAAATATGAAGGCACTTCACGCGTTAGGGTGAAATTGTGCATTAAAAATCTTACTAGAGAAGATATAATGATAAGGAATATACGCATATCGAAAAAAAGTCCCTTTAAGTTTGTTAAAAATGCTTGCCCTTTCGTTAGATGGCCATCTAAAACTTCAGGTGAACACCTTGTCATTAAAAGAACAACTCCAAAACTCATTGCTTTATGTCCCCAAAATATAAAATCAAATGCTTCATCAGAGTTCGCTTTGAATTTTTTCATTATACGTGCTAAATGCTATACTTTTTTAGATTTCATAATTAGCTGTCGTAAGCCTAATTCCCACAACATTGCAAATTTTACACTTGACCACACTTCGATTGTTAACCCAGAGGAAACATTCACCGTTCATTTTTGGGCTTCATATCCTCGCTCAAAAGATACATATGATGAATTTGGCCCTGAATATTCCTTTTTGGCTGATAATCCTCATTTTTGGGATTAATGACACCAAAATTAAAAGCATTCTCCTGCAAAAATAAAATCGATCAATCTTGGTTCTTCTTTTTTGTTAATTAAGCAAATGATTTTATTATTTAATTTATCAATTAGCTCCATTTGTGAAGCCAACTTTAATCTTTGTTCATACAGTGTCTTATTTTTTTGCTTAATTAAAGAGGATAGGTTTTCAAGTACTACTTGCTGTTGTTCAATTGACTTATCTCGCTCTGCAAGAGTGGCTTCATGCCATCTCATCCAACTATCAAATTTTGACTTATGCCATTCTTCTTGTTTTTTAAGAATTGTTGTGTGAGTTTCGTGTCGTTTTACAAGATCTTCTACGCTACAGTCACGATATGGTACTTTTCTCCATTCTTCCACCAATCTATCTCCATTCTCGATTTTCGTGTTACAACCTATTAATCTACAAATCCGTGTGTAAAGTTTCTTCAATATCCCGTTTCTCATGATCTTTCTTCTTATGAGTGTGAATGGTGCTGTGGGTGTTTGTTATCAGCTGTAGTAAGTGGCACGCCCACCTCTTCAAGAGAGGGGCGTGGGTATAAATCGACATACCAGTCAAGGGGACGAACAATACCATTGGTTGTCTTTTCAATCTTTAAGACAATTTCAGGCTCAGGAAACCGCAAGCCGCGTAAATACCTGTTAATCGTACTCTGTGCTACGCCAACTTGCTTCCCAAATTCGGCTTGAGATAGTTTATTTCGTGTGAGATATGATTTCAATTTTTCCATAACTCAAATAAATACCATAAAAGACTTTTTAGTCAATAAAAAAATACCTTTATGGACTTTGTTAAATAAGCAGTCTTGGTGTAAGGTTTAGAGCATGCATATAATTAAAAAATTGAGGAAAGATTTGGGACTCACACAGGTGAAATTGGCTGAAAAAGCTGGTACCACGCAACCTCAAATAAAACGGCTTGAAAAAGGTGAGCGAAAATTAACCAAAGAGTGGGCGGAAAAGTTAGCACCACATCTTGGTGTAAAGCCGTTTAATCTTCTTTTCCCAGAAAACGAGGAAATACATCCCATATCTAATGCTATTGGAATGATACCGGTGATAGGAAAAGTTGCTGCTAGCTCGTGGATGTCGGTCGAAGATATGGATTTTGGATTTGATGACATAGAATATGTACCCAGCACCTCGAAATACCCAGCTCACTTTCAATTTGCTTTAAAAATCCAGGGCAACTGCCTTAACAAAATTGCTCGTGATGGTGATCAACTTATTTGCGTAGACATAATAAAAGCCGGCATTAATGTGGAACCTAACGATCTCGTGATAGTTGAACGCAGCCGATTCAATGGTCAAATGATTGAGCGTACAGCTAAACGTATACGTCAAACTATTAGTGGATTTGAACTATGGCCTGAAAGTACTGAACCCAATCATCAAGAACCTATCAAAATAAATGGGGCAACTGATGGAGAGGAGATTCGTATAGTTGGGAAAGTTCTTTGGATTTTAAGAAAACCCTGAAAACAAAGGAGAAGCGGGAATGGGGACAGTAGACGAGAGCTTAAAAATAATAGCTGATAAAGTCAAAAATCATTCAGATACTATGTTAACTGAAGAAGCGGTCAAAACAGCGGTCGTTTTACCGTTTCTGCGCGCACTTGGGTATGATATTTTCGATCCACTTGAAGTCATTCCCGAGTTTACTGCTGATGCCGTTGGTAAAAAAGGTGAAAAAGTTGACTATGCTATCCGTATAGACGGTGAGATACGTATTCTTTTTGAGTGCAAACCGATATCTTGCGAATTGAGTTCAAAGCATTTAAGTCAATTATATCGATACTTTAGTGTAACGAATGCTAAATTCGCGATTTTGACAAATGGTCGATTTTTTCATTTTTACACAGATCTTGATGCTGCAAACAAGCTCGATAATAGGCCATTCCTTACTTTTGATGTAATAGAATACAATACTGTGGTACTTACAGAGCTTAAAAAGTTTGAACGCTCAGCATTTAATATTGAAAATATATTGGTGACAGCCGAGCAGCTCAAATATGTATCTGGAATAAAACAAAACATCCAAAAAGAAATAGAAAATCCGTCCGAAGGTTTTGTTCGTGTTGCTTGTGCGGATGTTTATGAAGGGCGCCTGACTGCTAATGTCTTAGAAATGCTCACAGGTGTTACTAAAAATGCGTTTCGCGAAGTAATATCTGATGCGGTAAAAAGTCGGCTTTCTAGTGCTTTACAAACAACAACTGAAACCGACAAGCAAGATAATATTGCTACATCTATTGGTAATGAACATGCCAAAATAACGACCGAAGAGGAAGTTGAAGGCTTCATGATTGTCAAGGCAATTGCGCGCGAAGTTATTTCTGCCGACCGTATTGTTATCAGAGATGCAAAGTCGTACTGCGCTATTTTAATTGACAATAATAACAGAAAGCCGTTGGTTCGACTGCACTTTAACAGAAAACATAAGCAACTAGCCCTTTTCGATACTGATATTGATGAAAAAGTCGGTATTGAAACGCTAGATAATATTTATGATTTTGCAGACAGAATAAGAGAAACAGCAAAAAAATATTTATAAGATATTCTAACAACCTATGTATGCCCCGCTGAAGCGGGGTTTTTTTGTTCGTCCGCAGTTTTTATAAAAAACTACGGCGTTATCTACCCATCGATTGGCTCTGTCTGTACACTGCCCCAATTTTTCCTGCATATAAATTTCAAATACAGCTAACTGATTTATTTTTTTACGGGATACTAGAAAGTATCATGCCTCTACACTGAACGCTACAATACTCAAACCGATTCGTAATAAATATTAAAGTTCATTTATAAAAAACCACTTTAGCATAAAATGGCTTGACCATAATAATCCTTTACGGTATACTCCTCTATAACAACATATCACGAAGAAGCAAAAGCCGATCTGGTGTAGATTAAATTACATTAACACAAACAATCGCTATTAGGCGTTAGGGAGGGGAAATTATGGAAAAGCCAATTCTTATAAATTCTGATGAAATTTTATTAGTTACCTACGATGATGATCAAAACATTGCAGAGTCTGGACCGCTTGATGCAAGCCAAATTCTAAGCATTGTTGATGAGGGAGATGATGCCATCCAAATCTTTCGTATAAATCCTTCTGAAAAGAGTTGTGAAGACATTTCTGAACAGATTGCAGAAGCATATGTAAAAGAAAATATCGACCATCTCTATGAGGAGAGGGAAGTTCATTACTTTATACGTGAAAGTGATATCTACAATGAAATTTTAGAAGAGATCGCAGAAGAAAAATATGAAGATGAAATGTACGGTACTTATGAACAACAGCACCGTTTGCGTCCTTGTGATGTGCTTTAAAATTTTGAAGGGCGTTTAAAAAGCGCCTCCCCTTTTCCCATCAATAATTGATTAGAGTAAACTTATGAACACACATGATAATGATAGTGAAGGATATCTCATACCTGAAAACGAGGTAGACAACAAAATTGGTTATGCCAAAATGATCAAAGCCCATGTAATGCATAGGCACTTACATTTGAAACAAGATTTTTCCACTTGGTTTAACGATTGTGTTGAAAAGTTTGATCTAAAAGAAGGCGTGGATTTTGTTTTTACAAAACAAGAATGGAACAGACAGAAGATTTGTCCAAAATCTGAAATAGAAACAGATAAAACTGATAATCATTACTTCAAAATTCACGCAGCAAAGAAAATCGCTAAAGCAGAGCGCCATAGAAACTATGGCAGAATATTATACCAAAACTTATGTTTTTCTTAATTAAGGAGGTGATGATGAAAAGCCTTATTATAACATCTGAAAACAATTTTCAAAACACAACTGTTCCAACCATGTCTAGTCGTGAAATTGCAGAATTGTGCAGTAAAAGACATGACCATGTTATGCGTGATATCAAGAAAATGCTTGAAGAACTTAACGCCCCCAAATTTGGGGTGGTTGATTTTAGTGGTTATTATCTTGATAGCAAAGGGGAAAGCCGCCCTTGTTATAATCTCCCTAAACGTGAATGCTTAATTCTCGTATCTGGTTATAGCACTGCCTTACGAGCAAAAATAATTGATCGGTGGCAAGAATTGGAAAAGCAAGCAGCAATACCACAAATCGACTACTCAAGCCCTCAAGTTATGCTTGGTGTTTTAACGTATCTCAAAAATGAAAATGAACAAAAAGATAACATTATTGCAAATTTAAAACCAAAGGCAATGGCACTTGAAAGCTTACAGCGTCATGATGGGCTCTTTGGTCTTACAGAAGCCGCTAAAATACTTGAGATGCAACCAAAACAGTTCATTCAATTTTTACAAGAAAAAGGTTGGGTTTATAGACGTGCAGCAGGTGGAAATTTACTCCCTTATCAAGACAAAATCCAAAAGCAACTTATGGACTGTCCAACTATCACACTTCAAACCGCTAGTGGAATAGAAAAAGTCATTCCTTGCGCAAAAATTACCACAAAAGGCATTGGGCTTCTGTCTCAAGAACTTAAAAGACAAAGCATGCATTAAGAGGCTGTCACTATGGAAAAGAAATACGAACTGACTGATGAAATAGATGAAATTTATTTGCGTAAGGTTTATCGCATTCGCGCATTACGAGACTTTAGAAATG
>NZ_JAQISX010000036.1:0-6611 GCF_028618425.1 Bartonella sp. ML70XJBT | reverse complement strand
AAAGCAGAGCCAACGTCATAATAGTTCACTTTTGCTACCTGACCATCTTCAACAATAGAAGATAAACTATATTTTAGTCCTTTAAAGGTACCATTCTCAAATGATGTATCTCCACCAAAATAATTCGCTATATCTCCAGATATTTTATTAATTTGGCTGCCATTGATTGCATCACGCGATCCTTCTGCAATTATACCAGCTTCTACATTATGGAGAGCAACTGGAGCTTGGTTATCACTCCCACCTAAAGTCACACTCTTATAATTGACAGTGCCATCTGTATTTTTATCGTAGAGGACAGCAGCAGCACTTGCCAAATTAATATCCTTAGAAATCTTCTCTATACTTTTATCAAGCTGGGCTTTATTAACAGCTTCATTGTGCGCAACAGCCGCCTTCACACCAGAAATAGTCCGGTCTTCACCCGATTTGTTTGTAATATTAATTACAGAACCACCTGTTGCCTTACCTATGGTGATGGTACCCTCATTGTCTTCTTGCTTAACGAGGCTGCTTTTTGTCACATCCGCAATCTGATTTTGGATATTCGTGATAGAATTATCAACAGCATTAAAAGTAGATTCAAAATTATCATGTGCTTTGCCTTGAATGGTGTAAGTGGGGGCCTTACCGTTAGATACGTCTGCACCACCACCAAAATACTTTGATATATTTTGAGAAATTTTTGCTAGATTATTCGTAACAGTAGTAACATTCTGATTGGTAGAAAAAAGTTGCGAACCATTTATGGCATCAGTTGAATCTTCTGTGATATCTCCATTGGCAAGAAACTTCAGTTTGCTCTTGCCTCTTTTGTCGCCTTTTCCATGAAGAGCTACAAATGCCTGATCATCATCGCTCCACAACAAAGCATCCCCTTTAACTTCTTGAGTAATATTCGTGATTTTTTCATTAACATCTTTGACCACATTCGTCAGATGCGTATTCACACTCTTCACGTTCGCATCAAGACCATCTAAAGCAGAGCCAACGTCATAATAGTTCACTTTTGCTACCTGACCATCTTCAACAATAGAAGATAAACTATATTTTAGTCCTTTAAAGGTACCATTCTCAAATGATGTATCTCCACCAAAATAATTCGCTATATCTCCAGATATTTTATTAATTTGGCTGCCATTGATTGCATCACGCGATCCTTCTGCAATTATACCAGCTTCTACATTATGGAGAGCAACTGGAGCTTGGTTATCACTCCCACCTAAAGTCACACTCTTATAATTGACAGTGCCATCTGTATTTTTATCGTAGAGGACAGCAGCAGCACTTGCCAAATTAATATCCTTAGAAATCTTCTCTATACTTTTATCAAGCTGGGCTTTATTAACAGCTTCATTGTGCGCAACAGCCGCCTTCACACCAGAAATAGTCCGGTCTTCACCCGATTTGTTTGTAATATTAATTACAGAACCACCTGTTGCCTTACCTATGGTGATGGTACCCTCATTGTCTTCTTGCTTAACGAGGCTGCTTTTTGTCACATCCGCAATCTGATTTTGGATATTCGTGATAGAATTATCAACAGCATTAAAAGTAGATTCAAAATTATCATGTGCTTTGCCTTGAATGGTGTAAGTGGGGGCCTTACCGTTAGATACGTCTGCACCACCACCAAAATACTTTGATATATTTTGAGAAATTTTTGCTAGATTATTCGTAACAGTAGTAACATTCTGATTGGTAGAAAAAAGTTGCGAACCATTTATGGCATCAGTTGAATCTTCTGTGATATCTCCATTGGCAAGAAACTTAATTTTGCTATTTGTTCTTCCCTCTCCATGCTGTGCTACAAATGCCTGCTCATCATCACTCCACAACAGAGAATTTTTAGAAAAACCATCAATTTTCTGAGTAAACTCATTGGCTACATGTGTTAAGCGGCTATTCACATTGTTGATATTTTCATCAAGCCCTGTCAAAGCAGAACCAACATTATTATGATCCTTAGATACTACACCATCTTCAGAAATCTGCGACAAATGATAGAGTGGACCGAACAAAGTACCTTCACTAAATTCCGCATTACCACCAAAAATGTTTGCTACATCTCGGGATATTTTTTCAATCTGGCTACCATTGATTGCATCATGCGACCCCTCTGCAATTATACCAGCTTGTACATTATGGAGTGCAACTGGTGCCGTAGTCTTATCACCACCTAAAGTCACACTATTATAATTGACAGTGCCATCTGTATTTTTATCGTAGAGGACAGCAAAGCTATTTGCTTCTTTAATGACCTTAATACTGTCCGTGATATCTGCAATTTCACCATCGAGTTGTTTTTTATTAACGGCTTCATCATCATTCTCTGCTGCTTTCACACCAGAAATAATCCGGTCTTTACCTGATTTATTTGTAATATTAATCTCTGCGCCTTCTATTTCCTTACCAATGGTGATACGATTTGTCTCTTCTTCTCGCTTAACAAGGCTATTACTTTTTATGGTGTCAACAATATCTGCAATCTGACCATCGAGTTGTTTTTTATTAACGGCTTCATCATCATTCTCTGCTGCCTTCACACCGGAAATTGTACGAGCATCACCTGATTTGTTTGTAACATTAATTACAGAACCACCTGTCTCTTTACCTATGGTGATCCTACCTGCTTCTCCCTCATCTTGCTTGACAAGACTATTTTTTACTATTTGATCTTTTGTCTCTTGTAGCTGTGCAAAATTCACTGCATCGGTATCTTCTTCCCCTGCCGCTACTCCTTTAATCGTTTTATCACCAGCATGAATGCCATTAACAGTTATGCTCGGCCCCTTACCACCTTCAAACCCAAAGCCAACAGCACTCATAATGCTTTCTCCTGCTGTGACAGTCATTACATTAATATCATCAGCTAAATCAAATTTGACATTATTATCTTTTTCACCTTTTGTAATCTTAAGGTTATTACTTTCTGTTGATAAATCTACCACGCTCGTTATACCAACCGTTGTAGCATCTTTCCCTCCAACAGATAGCTTCCAACCTTGGTCTACGTACAGTTCTAACGCTTTTATCTGTCCAACATTAGCAGCATCAGTAAATAGAGTACCAGCTGCTACCCCTTGAATCTGGCGTGATAGAGTATTCTTATGATCACCAACAGTCACTGCAGGTGCAGTACTTTTCCATGCGAAGTTGTCAGTATTTGCAGGACCTTTTCGCAAAGAACTATAACCTACCTCACCAGCAGGCGTTTTTGTTGCAGAACCATCTCCAAGAATAACATTTTTATATGCTCGCGTTTCAGGTTCAGTCCCTATAGCAATAACTCTATTACCATTAGCCCTTGCTCTTGAAGAGTCATCATTCACGAATGTATACTCCTCAATGTCATCTTGGTTATTATATTCGAAATCTATAGTGCTATTGCTAATCCCTAAAGCGCGAGCCATGGATCCTATAGCAACACTTTTCTTCTTTGTCGTATATGGCTTTGGATTTAAAACAACAGCATTTTTAGTCTTCTTATCTTTCTTTGAATCAGAAACCACAGCAATCCCCGCTGTAAAGATATTTTGCGCATTTTCCCTTATAGACCTTCCGTCGACTGTTAAAACATTTATGACAGAATTATAACCACCCATACCACTGTTATCATCACTATAAGGAGAAAGAATAGTTTGCGGATAAACCACAGCAGTATTCTTTACACTTTCAAGAGATACTTTTGTTAAATCAAGTTTTGCTGAAAAAACAGGAGAACCATTTGATAAAAATAAGACCACCGTAGTGCCCAATAAAACTCTTTTAAAAAACGAGGTCCTATCATGTGAACGAGAAAATTTTAAATCACATGCCGTTTGTGTTGTATATAATTTTTTCATAATACCCCCCTCATAATAATACTTTTTAAACACAAAAGACACATTCTAGAGTTTTAAAGCTCTGTCTTTTCTTTGCGTATTTGTGCTTTTACAGCGTGTTTTTAGACTATAAATAAAACAAGATATAAGCTGTTATTGCTCATCACCTTTAAGGGGAATTAGGAGTCTATTTGTGAAAGTCAATGTGAGAACCAAAAAAAAGTGATTTTCATGATTAAATACGTTTTAGTTTTTATCAAATATGACGCATCGTTTGTTTAATTGTACCCTCTGTGAAGTTGGCATAATCTTTATGCTTATGGATTATCCTTTTAAGAGACGGTTTATTGTTCACGGATAAGATTTTTCACTTCATTAAAAGGATTTTAAGGCTCTTAACTGGAATGCCCCTGCTTCATCAAAGCAAGGGCAAAGAGTGTGTTTAAGAAAAGTTTTCAGATCAGTTCAGAGTCATATTGAATCCCGCACCTATACCCCAGTGTCCACCAGAATTGGTAACAGATACGTTAGACAGAACAGATCCGCTTTCAGATGTATAACCAGCACCAAAGGCAAATGCAGATTTATTACGCCATAAGCCGGTACCAAATCCAACACTTAATTTTCCAGGTGTTTCATTATAGCGTAAGTTCGCCACTGCTATACCAATAGCTGCCGCTTGTCTTGCTTCCTTTCTCACCCCCTCAATGCTGTAATTTAAAGCATCAAACTTCATATCCGTATAAGATTTCGCTTCATTAATAACATCACCCATTTGGTGATTGATAATGTCATTGAAACGCTCATCCGTATATTTTTGTGCCTTATCAAGAACTATATCTATCTTCTGGTTTGTCTCCCAAAGTTGGCTACCATTCACAGCTTGTTTTGAATCTTTTGATAAGTCACCTGCCGCTACATTGTCTAACACTACCGGATCACTTTCACTCACACCAGCTAATGTGACTTTATTTATTTTATCACCCTTGTCATTTTTATCATACTTAACCGCGTCATTCGTAACCGTATTTTCAATATTTTTTATCTGTTGATCAATATTATCTACACGTTTTTCAACTTTGGTAACCCTGTTATTTGTCTCAAAAAGTTGGCTACCATTAACGGCTTCTTTTGAATCTTTGGATAAATCACCATCCGCTACATGTTTAATCTTACTTGGCGTTCCATTGTGATGCGCGTCATAGGCTTTTTCTTCTTCGTTCCAACTTAAACCACTCGATGAGACATCCTTAGCAACATTATTGATATGCTCATTGATATTTTTCATGCTTTCACTAACACCTTCAAACGCACTTGCAACATCATGATAATCCTTCTTGTTATCACCATTCCCATCATTCTTGAATTGCAAAACAGAGAATGTAGGCTCTTTCCATTGCCCATTTTGATAGCCTGCACCACCACCAAAATATGCAGAAAGTGAATGGATCACAGAATAAAGCTGAGAACCATTGATTGCATCAGTAGATTCAGCAGTAATGTCTCCAGCTTTAAGGTGCATAATCTTGCTCTCTGCTTTTTTATCACCTTCGCCATGCTGAGCTACAAATGCCCCATCACTCTCGCTCCACAACAAAGCATCACTTTTTGTTTTATTAATTTCCTTGCTAACTTCATTAGTGATTTTATTCTGAATATTCGTGAAAGATGTACCAACCGCAGACAGTGCTTTTTCTACAGTATCGTAACTTTCTTCACCTGCTGTACCATCCTCATTAACTGTCTTAAGTGTAAAAGTAGGTGCTTTCCATTCGCCATTCTCATCATAACCAGCGCCATCACTCAAATATGCGGCAAGATTATTACTCATCGAATAAAGTTGAGAACCATTAACTGCATCCGTTGATTCAGCCGTAATGTCTCCATTTAAAAGGTACTTAAGCTTGCTCTTTGCTTTTTCTTCACCATGCTGAGCAACAAATGCATTATCACTCTCACTCCACAATAAAGCATCGCCTTTAACTTGTTGTGTAATATGCGTTATATTTTGTGTAAGCTCATTATATTTATTTGTTATTTCGTTATTTACATCTTTTATACTTGTATCAAGCTGACCTTTATTAACGGCCTCATTGCTGTTCTTTGCATCTGCCACACCAGAAATGATCCGACTTGCACCACTTGCATTGGCAATATTGATTTCTGTGCCTTCTGTTTTAGCACCAATCATGAGACGATTTGTTTCCTTATCCTGCTGAATAAAACTCTCACCCTCCACTTTGGTAATCGCATTATTAATCTGGTTGGTAATCTCATTGGTGATTTTATTCTGAACATTCGTAATAGAACTACCAACGCTTGCCAAAGCTTTTGCTACATCTGGATAAGCTTCATCTTTTTCCTCACCATCGGTGTTAACAGTTTTAAGCGTAAAAGTTGGAGCAGTCCATTCGCCATTTTCATATTTCGCATCGCCTCCAAAAGTTTTAGCTATCTTCGTAGCAGCAGTTTGGAGATTATTTGATACAGTTCCTACATTTTGATTTGTCGCAAAAAGTTGTGAGCCATTGATCGCATCAGTTGAGTCTTCGGTAATGTCACCATTTGCAAGAAATTTGATCTTGCTCTTTGCTCTTCCCTCTCCATGCTGAGCACTAAAGGCTTTATCAGTTTCGCTCCACAATAAAGAATCACCTTTAACATTGGTAATTTCTTTATTAATTTGGTTGCTAATCTCATTTTTAACATTCGTGATAGAAGTACCAACCCCAGTTAAAGCACTCGCTACATCAGGATAAACCTGATCTTTAGATCCGCCATCAGCAT
>NZ_JAQISX010000034.1:0-7929 GCF_028618425.1 Bartonella sp. ML70XJBT | reverse complement strand
ACAAGCACATCTTTTGAAAATGGATAAAACCATACCAACCCTTGCGTTGATTTTTGAATTGAGTGAAGGCGGGCGTTTTGAAATCAATAGAGATGCCCTTGAGAGAGCTTTGTGTTGGGAAAAATATCTGATAAGTCACGCAAGACGTCTTTATGCGGCGGGGGATACAGTAACAGCAGAGCGTGCAAAATTGATTGTCGAACGTTGTGATCATTTACCCGATGTTTTTACAGCAAGAGATATCTATAGACGGTGTTGGAGTTCTTTAAAAGATAATCAAGCCGTTAAGCAAGCTTTAGAGCTCTTATGCCGTTGTAACTATATTCGTGAATTTCCTATAGAGGGAAATGAATTAGGTCGGCGTCCGGATAGACGCTATGAGTGGCATCCTTTGGTCAAAAACAACAGTATAAAACAATAAAGAAGCCTCTTTTGAAGTCTTAAAACAACCACGCAAAACTCTTTTTATGACCTTCTCATCAAGGAACTTTTCTCCAAAAGCAAATGATCTGAGTGGCTTTATTTTTGTCAGTTTAGTCAGTTGTTTCTAGACCCTAGAGTATTTTTTTAAATGATATAAAAAATTAAAAACATTATATTTCAATATGTTAGTATTTTAATGATACAACCCTTATTAAGACACAACACATAAATTCAATCAACAATATATATTTGTCAGTTATCTGTCAGTAAATTGAACTGACAAAAGTGACATTTTTAATGATTCATAAAACATATCAAAATTATCATTCTGATGTTTTTAAATACATAGTGCATTTATCTTGAATGATATGTGAAATAAATAGCAAATTTCACTACTGTGCTGATCTAACCATGCGTCATAGGCTGTGGATAAATAGCCTTTTAAAGCCCCTTTTGAAAAAAATTATCCGTTTTTATGCATTTTTCTGCATTTTTTCTCAATTCGTTCAAAATAGATTTAATAAGCTTCATTTTGATTCTTTTGAAAAGAATTAAATACATTATAAAAAAATGGGCTCTGTTGTAATATGCTGCAATCTCTTAAGTCTGATCATGAACAAATCACCCTACGCTCTCTGTTGGAATATTATCGCAAACAAGCAAAATCACCCCGTGAATTGGGAACGATGTTTGAAAACCTTGTAAAAGCTTATTTATCCGAAGACCCTTTACAAAAGCAGGAATACGAAAAGGTTCAAACTTATTCGGAATGGGCTAAAGAGCATGATGAAGATGGGCGTGATATCGGCATTGATCTGGTCGCTACAATCCGCGATGAAGGAGGTTATGCGGCTATTCAATGTAAATGCTATGATGCTTCTCACATCATTAAAAAAGAAGATATTAATAGCTTTATCGCTGCCTCTGGGAAGAAAATATTCACGCGTCGTATTTTGGTTGATAGTACCGAAAGCAATTGGAGTGATAATGCGAACAACACTTGTGATGGTCAAGAGGTTCGTATTCAACAGATTAATCTGTTTGATTTAGAAAACAGTCAAATTGATTGGGGCGCTTATAAAGAACGAGGACAAGCCGTCCTTAAAGAGCAACCGAAAAAAAAGCTTTTAGATCACCAGATAGAAGCACTGAAAGCTGTTTGTGAAGGCTTAAAAGAAGCAGACCGTGGCAAGCTGATTATGGCATGTGGAACGGGGAAAACTTTCACCAGTCTTAAGAGTGCAGAACAAATAGCAGGAAAAGGCAAGCGTGTGTTGTTTTTGGTGCCCTCCCTTGCTTTGGTGTCACAAACAATCCGTGAATGGACCCTTGATACAGAAATCCCCTTGCGTTCCTTTGCCGTGTGTTCGGATACACAGGTAGGCAAGCGTCGTAAAGGGAAACAGGATGATGAAGCTGGTCTAGATGCTTCAGATCTTGTCTTACCGGCGACCACGGATGCAAAAGAACTTGCCCGTAAAGCCAATAAGACCTCTCTTGATGTGATGACTGTGGTCTTTTCGACCTATCATTCCATTCAAGTGATTTCCGATGCACAAAATGAATATGATTTACCCGAATTTGATCTGATCATTTGTGATGAAGCACACCGTACAACAGGTGTTGTTTTAGGAACAGACAAGCATGAATCTGAATTTATCAAAGTTCATGATAACAGCATCATTCAAGGTAAAAAACGCCTCTACATGACAGCAACCCCGAAGATCTTTAGTGACAAGCTGAAAAGGAATGCTGTCTTATCCAATAACGTTTTGGTGTCCATGGATAATGAAAAACTCTATGGCAAACAACTTTACACTTACAACTTTTCACGTGCTTTAGAGGATAAGCTGTTATCACCTTGTAAAGTAATCATATTAGTTGTCAATGAAGAAGAAGTAAGCAAATCCATTCAACATCTTATTACCGATAAGGATTATGAGCTTATTCTTGACGATAGGACCAAGATTAATGGCTGTTATAGAGCCCTTACCAAAATGGATCTGAAACTTGATCTTGAAGATGACCCTAAGCCCATGCGTAGAGCTTTAGCTTTTTGCAAAGATATTGAGACTTCTAAACGCATATGCAAAAGATTCAAAAAAGAAAAAGTGCAAGAATCTTTGCGCGCTCTTCATAAGAACTATAAAGATACTCCCCCTCTTAACTGTACCCTTGCCCATATTGATGGAACATTTAGTGCTAAAGAGCGTACAAAACAACTTGACTGGTTAAAGGAAGATGCGGGGGAAAATACTTGTCGTGTACTTACTAATGTACGCTGTCTTTCTGAAGGTGTTGATGTTCCTGCTCTTGATGCCGTTCTATTTTTACACCCGCGCAAAAGTCAAATTGAGATTATTCAAGCGATAGGACGCGTCATGCGTCGAGCAGAGGGTAAAAAAAGAGGCTATATCATTCTCCCCATTGGGATACCCGCTGGCATTCCACCGGAAATAGCCTTAGAAAACAACAAAAAGTATAATGTCATTTGGCAAGTTCTCAATGCTTTACGTGCCCATGATGATAACTTTAATAAAATAATTCATCATATGCACAAAAAACAAGACGTAAGCCATGCTCTTGAAATTGTTGCTGCTTCTCAAGAACTTGCGTTAGAAGATACGACCACGGTTATTGATGATTTACCTACACGCTCAAAATTAGAATATTCAGGACTTAATATTGGGTTAGCAACTTATGAACCCTCTCACACAGGTGGAGAACAAGGAGAATTCCGCTTTTTTCCTAAATGTAAAGATGCCATTAGAGCTGCTATTGTTAATAGATTTTACGACCCTAGCTATTGGAAAAAATGGGCAATAAATGTTGGTGATCTTGCTCAAACTCATATCACACGCTTAACTGAAGTTTTGACAAAATCAGAAACTGAAACACGGCGGGTGTTTAATGATTTTATGACCGAATTGCGTAGCAATTTAAATACAACTATCTCCGAACAAAATGCGATTGAAATGCTTGCGCAACATCTTGTGACTCGTCCAGTCTTTAATGCTTTATTTGAGGGGCATCAGTTTGTTCAAGAAAATCCCGTATCTTGTGCTTTACAACGTGTACTCAATGCCCTTGATAACTTTACTCTTAAAGAAGAATCTCAAGATCTCAAAAATATTTCTAGGAGTGTACAATTTTACACGCGTGGAATTACCACCCTTGAAGCACAACAAAGCTTAATTGTAGAGCTGTATAATGAATTTTTCCGTTATGCTTTTCCACGTACAGTAGAAAAATTAGGAATTGTTTATACTCCCATTGAGGTTGTTGATTTTATCATTCATTCTGTTGATGATGTTTTACGCAATGAATTTGGAAAAAGTCTAGGATCACGTGGTGTTTCTATTCTTGACCCTTTTACGGGTACTGGTACCTTTATCACACGGTTGTTACAATCAAATCTTATAAAACCAGAGGACATGGAATATAAATACCGTTATGATATTCATGCTAATGAGATTGTCTTGCTAGCCTATTACATAGCAGCCATTAATATCGAAGCAACCTATCATGGTCTTATGAAAGGGAATTATATCCCATTCAAGCATATTGGTTTAACTGATACGTTTCATCTTTTTGAGAAAAAAGATCTGATGGAAGGTACTATGAAAGAAAACAGTGAATATTTAGAACATCAGAAAAATCTAAATATCGAAGTTATCTTTGGCAATCCTCCTTATTCAACAGGGCAAAAAAGTGCCAATGACAATGCAAAAAACATCACTTATTCTATACTAGATGATCGTATCCGTGAGACTTATATAGCTCAATCAAAAGCAGTGAATATGCGAAATCTTTATGATAGCTATATCCGCGCTATTCGCTGGGCAAGTGATCGTATTGATAATGCTGGAGTAATCGGCTTTGTTTCTGGTTCTGGTTACATAGAAAAGCCAACAATGGACGGTTTACGAAAATCTTTAGCCAAAGAATTTACGAGTATTTATGTGCTTAATTTACGGGGAGATATTCGTAAAAATATGTTAAGCAATGGGAAAGCTCAAGAAGGAGAGAATGTTTTTGGTAATGGTAGCATGACGGGTATTGCGGTAACGCTATTTATCAAAAATCCCAATGTTTCTGGAGATTGTAAAATTTACTATCATGACATTGGTAATAATCTCACAACAAAAGAAAAACTTACAGCTCTCGAGTATTTTGGTAGTATTGATGGCATCAAAAATAAATCAAGCTGGCAAATAATTACACCAGACAAACATAGTGATTGGATAAAGCAACGTGACGAAAGTTTCAAAACATTCTTAACTATGGGTGTCAAAAAGGGGCATGATAAAAAGCTCTTTGAAATTTATTCTCTTGGTGTTTCAACCAATCGTGATGCTTGGGCGTATAACTCAAGCCGTGAAACTGTAAAGAAAAATATGAATAACATGATTGCCTTCTATAATAGCGAGGTAAAACGTTTTAATAATAGTTATCCACATACTGACCGTAGAACACTTACAAAAGTTGTAGATAATTTTGTCAATTCCGATGAAAGTAAAATCAGTTGGAGTCTTAATCTTAAACAACATTTAGCTAGAGAAAAGGTTTTGGAATTTGAAGAGATATGCATTACTCAGAGCTTATATCGCCCTTTTACGAAACAGTGGCTCTATTATGATAGAACCTTTAATGAAATGGTCGCCAAAATGCCATGCATATTTCCAATAGGACAAACAATTGAAAATAGAGTGATACAAATTACAGGAACAGGAGCAAGAAGTGGTTTTTCTGTACTGATGAGTAAGGATTTACCTAACCTTCATGCAATAGATACAGGTCAATGCTTTCCAAGATATATTTATGAAGATACTATGTTTTCAAAAAGTAAAAGTGAGAAACAATCCCATTTATTTTTAATTTCTACAGAAGAAAGTAAAAATGCTGGGTTACACCGGCGTGATACCATTACGGATGAAGGGCTAGCACATTTTAAAGCAGCTTATCCTAATGAAACCGTAACTAAAGATGATTTATTCTATTATGTTTACGGTTTACTCCATTCAGAAGATTACCGTGCTCGTTATGCTGATAACCTCTCTAAAGAATTGCCTCGTATCCCTTGTGTAAAGACAGTTGATGATTTTTGGAAATTTGTTACAGCAGGACGTAAACTGGGTCATTTGCATGTAAATTATGAAGATGTAGAACCTTATCCAGTAACCTTTAAAAAAGGTAATCCAAAACAGACAGAGATCTCTAATCCCGAAGAATTTTATTATGTGACTGAAATGCAATTCTTTAGCAAAAATAAGATAAAAGATAAATCTACAGTTTTTTACAATAGCAATATTACAATAACAGATATCCCTCTTGAAGCTTATGAATATATTGTCAATGGTAGACCCGCTCTTGAATGGGTTATGGGACGTCAATGTGTTAAGACTGATAAAAAGAGTGGCATTGTGAATGATGCCAATCGCTATGCTGTTGAAACCGTTGGCAACCCTGCTTATCCATTGGAGTTATTCCAAAGGGTTATTACCGTAAGTTTAGAGACAATGAAAATTGTTAAAAACCTACCAAAATTAGAAATTAAAGAAACTGAATAAGCTTATAAGACCTTATAACTCATAAGGGGTATAGAGTCTTTAATTATAATCTATACCTCTCTTGTAATTTGATTACCTATAATCTTAAAAGGAGTGTTTATATGCGTTATTCTAAAAAGAAATCATTTGCACTTTTAAACACTGTCATTTGGATTGCTTTAAGACTTATAAGAAATCCACTCTTAAACAAGATAAGATTTATGTAGATTGCCTCTAAAAGATTATACCGTAATCTCAAATGATAGCTTTATCGTTTTTAAAAGCCTTGTTTAAAGAGAGTTATGTATATTCATTTTCTTATATTACTTATAGGTTTTGAAGGTTTCTCAAACTCTCAAAATACCTTCAAAAAATATACCATTGGTTGTATTTATGGGTTGCAATATCAATGCAGGTTGTTTTTTAGAAAAATCATAAATCTTAACACATTGAAATATAATAACTTTTATTTTTGATTGAAAAAAATATATAAGGGGGCATAAAAAGAACCCTCAAAATCTTCAAAATCCTCAAAACTCATAACCACAATAGTCTTGATAACATTTCTTATGATTATAAACTGTCTTTTGAAAGGCTTTAAAGGATCACATATTTTTTTAAGACGTGTTTTAATCACTCACTAAAATGATTACTTTTGTCGGTTCAATTTACTGACACAAACTGACAAATATATATTTACAGTTGTATTTATTTGTTATGGTTGTTTTAATAAGTTGTATTTTGAAAAATCGATAAAACTTAACATATTGAAATATAATGTTTTTAATTTTTTATATCATTTAAAAAATACTCTAGGGTCTAGAAACAACTGACTAAACTGACAAAAATGACAAAAGTCTATTAAAAGGGATTTTGCTAATCTCTATAGTTATCAATCTCTCTTTAGAGGTTTTCATAAAAGGCTATAAATCACAATTATCGTTTCTCTTATGAAAATGAAAAATAATGCCATGGCTATAAAGAATGCGTGAAAACAGCAAGGTCTTATAATCATAATGCAAATGAATGCATTGCTTATAAAGATAAGCCCTATAAAAGCTATTAAGTTGCAAATGTGTTATAAAAGAAATTAACAGAAATCTTTAAAAACCATTTAGTGAAAAAATAGATACGTTATAAAGTTAAAAATACGCATCATGAGAGCGTTTCTAAATATTATAAATGTATAGATTCAAAAAATAACGCAATCATTTAGAAAACCAATAATATAGCTTTAAAAGCATATAAATATAAAAAAGGCAATTAATAAGCATATGACAAATATATACACACAATGCATTTAAAAAAATTATAAAAAATATCAAAAAAGATAAAATAATAATTGACAATAAATACGTATTTTGTTATATAAATAATCAAGTGATCAAAACACTTGCGTTAAGCGGATAGGTTACGAAACAACCTCTCCCATGTCTTTAAAATACTGACTATCTTTTGTGCTTTAATTAGCATATATGATGACCTTGTCGGGTGTAGCTATGCTATACAATACCCTTTATGGGAAAAGCATAGCAACGGACTTAACGCCGTGTTTTGAGCGCCCGATACCTTTATAAGGTATTAATTTCAAAACTTTTTTACGTTAAGGTTTTAATTATGACAAATATATCAAAAAACACCCCCGTTATCTCCATTGCTAATAAAACTGTACCTGCTAACAAACAAGAGCCTGCAAAAAAATACGAATTTATTAATGATGGCGAATATATCGATGGTCATTTCTTAACGCGAATTAGAGCTTTAAGAGATTTTGGAGATGTCAAAAAAGGCGATTTAGGTGGCTATATTGAAAGTGAAGATAACCTCTCGCATGAGGGCAATTGTTGGGTGTATAATAAAGCCCGTGTCTTTCAAAATGCACGCGTCTTTGGAAATGCTAAAGTAAAAAGCTTTTTTGTAGACGTCTATGGCAATGCACAAATTTATGGCAATGCTA
>NZ_JAQISX010000033.1:0-8466 GCF_028618425.1 Bartonella sp. ML70XJBT | reverse complement strand
GCGGCGGTGGAGAAGCCGGCGGTGTGTTTGATTTGGTTGAAGAGTTTCAAACACTCTCAAAACAATACGACAAGCCCATTTGGGCACATGCCAATGAGTTTGCCTGTTCAGCGGCTTATGCCATTGCCTGTTCTGCTTCTCAAATATGGGTTGCTCGCACGGGTGTTGTAGGCTCGATTGGAGTTGTTTGCGCCCATCTTGACCAATCCCGTGCAGATGAAAAACACGGACATAAATGGACCTTTGTCTTTGAAGGTGATCACAAAGTTCATGGCAACCCTCATGAACCCTTGAGCGATACAGCACAGATAAAAATACAAGCAGATTGCGCCCTGCTCTACGAGATGTTTGTGGATTTGGTTGCGCAAAACAGACCTCTGAGTGCGGCTGCAATCCGCGACACCAAAGCAGAAACTTTTATAGGCAACCAAGCTCTCAAACTTGGATTAGCAGATGCGCAGGGGACCCTTGCGCAAGCTTTGGAAGCCTTAACAGCTTCCATTAACTCACCCCCAACAGCAATAAAAGAAGGACAAAACACATGGGACGCACACACTATCGCGCTAGAGAAGACGATGATGAAAAGATTGTCGACGTCATCCATGAAGACGAAGAAGACACTCTCGACATTGACGAAGATGCCGAAGACTTCGACGATGATGAGGAAGATAAAGACAACGAAGATAAGCAAGAAACCATAAAAGCAGCTCTTGAAAAGGAAAGAAGACGCGCACAGGCACTAACAAACCTTGAAAAGCAAGCAAAGCGTTTAGGTGTTTCTTTTGATGCAGCAAAAGCCATTCAAAGCGGCATGAATGTTGAGAAAGCTAAAAATGTTGTCTTATCTGCTGCTGTCTCGAAAAGTTCCTCTTTAAAACTCTCGACCACAGCGCCCCACAGTGATGGGACGAACAAGACAAAAATTTATGCAAAATGGGAAGCAGCTTGGAGGGCAATAAAATGAATAATCAAGTTTTCTATGAAGATGTTCGCAATGGCACTTATCTTGGACGCTATGACACGGATATGTCCAATGAAGAAGTGGTTTTTGCATCAGGGGCATTTGTTGAAGCCGGCACTGTTATGGGAAAAGTAACAGCAACAGGAAAATATGTTCCCCTTAATCCAGCACTATCAGATGGCAGTCAAACGCCGGCAGGAATTTCTTATGCCACTGTTGATGTAACAGAGGCAGATCAACGCGCAGTCATTACAGCGCGCTTGAGTACCGTGAAAGCTTCTGAACTGCTATGGCCAGATGCCATCACCGATGAACAGAAAAGTGCTGCCATTCAGTCTTTAGAAGACAAGAACAACATTCTGTTGCGATAGGAGAATGCGCACATGGATATGAACTTTTTTAAACACGACGCTTTCTCTGCCGTTACAATGATGAAAGCCATTGAAAACTATGAGTTTCAACCTGGTATTATCGGTTCTCTCAACCTTTTTGAAGAAATCGAGACGAGTACAACAATCGTTGGTATTAAGAGACATGATATATCACTTATTCAAACAAGTGAACGCGGTATGTCTTGTACAAACAATAACAAAACTGATCACCTTCGATTTTTTCAAACAACGTGTATTGTCAAAAGTGATACCGTAAAAATAGAAGAAGTCCAAGGATGGAATATATTGAGTCCAGCAAATCAGTTAGAAACGGCAATGAAATATATTGCTGGAAAACAAAAGAAACTCATTTCTGAAATCGAATTGATATGGGAAAATATGCAACTTGGCGCTGTCCAAGGTGTTGTGCTTGATGCCAATAGTTCTGTCATTATTGATTGGTACAAGGAATGGGAAATTACACCCCAAAAACCGATTGACTTTAAACTCAATGTTGAGACAACAAATGTTGCCGACCATGTTGATCAAGTCATCATGAGAATGATTGAAGCTTCAAAGGGAGCATTTTCTGATCGTTCACGGATTATTGGGCTTTGTGGAAATGAGTTCTTTTCCAAGTTGAAAAACCATAAAACAGTTCGTGAAACCTATCTCAACACAGCTCTTGCACAAACACTCAATAGCGCTGGAGGTGTTGCAACACCAAGTGCCATTGGTTCTGGGAGCTTTGGGAGTTTTGATTTTGCAGGTGTCACTTTCATTAATTACCGAAGTGTTCATAACTATAATGTGAGTGCAAAAGCTGGAACAAAACGCGCCATAGGAATTAAGCCTGATGAATGCCAATTCTTTCCTGCTAATGCGCCTGGCGTATTCCAAAAAACCTTTGCACCAGCGGAAACTGAGAATTTTTCTCATACAATTGGAAAATCTCTTTACAACATTCTTATTCCAGATCCTGATCATAATACATGGGCCAAACTTGCGGTGTACAGCTATCCGCTTTACATCTGCACACGCCCTGAAATGCTCTTTAAAGCGGTCAGTGGAGGCAAATAACATGCAATGGCACGGGTTGCTCAACAAAATGATTGAAGATGTACGCAACACCTTTGGGCAACCCGTCATCTACACACGAAAGGATAATCAACAATCGTTTCGGATTACAGCGATTTACACCATTAAACATTCAGAATCGGAGGCTGGTGGCAGAATCCCCACAACAGTACTCGAAAAGAACTTGATGTTTGTATTATGATATCGGAGGAATACCACCAAAACCTCAAGATAGTGTTATGATCATCTCACCTGAAAACAATAAATCCCCCTCTTCTCAAGAGCACTTCGTGATCACAGATGTCCAAGCTTCTGAATCCGGTATGTGTAAGCTTATCTTGCGGGGCTAAAAGTAAGGGAAGTTTATATGGTATACCTTTAAAAATCAATAAGGCTGCCCAAGAGCTCGGATTATTGCTGCAAACCTTGGATTTGGAATAGCCTTAAATCTGTAATTCCATGGTGCGCCAGTACGATGACTGATGTGACATCCTTGATATGTTATAGATACTGATGCAATTCTTGCCCAAGTAGTCCTTTCATTATCTTCAGGGCTTTCAAATACAATAGCTTGATTTGTTACTAAAAGACGTCCTAAAAGTGAAGCATTTTCGCCAATATTGAAGGTAACGCATTCTTGAACTCCCAACAGTTTTTCATTTTGTACTAAACGATAATCATATTCACTTGCGTCAAGTTCTTGAAACATTTCACATGCCTCCTCGAAATTAGAGGGAGGAATATCTGATTGCCACAAAGCAACTTCTTCTTCAAAGCGTTTTTCCTTTTTACTTGCAATATAAACAGGAATAATCAAAGCTAAAACGATAAGTATTGGTACTAATAACCATAGTGAAATACTTATTATTATGGCAATGCCTCCAACCAGTAGAGTACAAAGGAGAAAGATCTTTACCCTCTTTTCTAACCGTTTTTTTTCAAGTTTCGGCGACATTTTATTAACAACTGATAAATCAGAAGAAGGATGGATATGGGGGGGAGGCATTAAAACCTGCTTTAAAACTTTTTCTTTAAAACGTTTTTTGCGTTTATCACGCCAATGAACAAAAATAGATAATGCAATAAATGCCAAGAAGATTAACCAAAACCAGCCCCAAAAGCCTAGTCCATCATTTTCATCTGATTTTTTATCTTGAGTAAAAATGATTTGCTTATCAGTATTCTCAAGTAATGCCCGTGTCACGCTTTCATTTTGAGTAGCAATATTTATTAATAAAGTCGAGGAAGAGGAAAAAAATTTATTATTGTATGCAACTTGATCTGATTTGAGTTTGTGAAAAAAAAACGCACCTAATACTATAGAGCCGAGAAATAATAAAATTCCAATGCCAAAGATTTTCAATCCGTTTTTGCGCCATTTTTTTATACACACTAAAACAAATCCGACAACCATCACCGATAACGACAACAAACATACGATTATTGCAATTACATCAAGTATGTCGAGCATTATTCTCCCCTACGCTATAAATAAAAGCGAATGGATTTAATGTGAGTCGGCAAACAAAATAAAGACGCTTTCATCATATTTTTTTAAAATATGTCTATCATTGAATCAGGTGCCTCAAAAACACCTTAAACCAATAGCGGATAGATTACCGAAATAATCTCTTCCCGCCGAAATTTAAAAACTTTGACTCATCACATGCTTTATAGCATATAGTGATTTTGTCGGGTGTGGTTGCACTATACAATACCCTTGCGGGGAAAGTGTAACGACGGACTTATCGCCGTGTTTTTCAGCGCCCAGCACTCTCTTTAGAGTGTCAATGAAAAACATCTAACGATAAGGAGTTCATCATGAACACTCTTATAAAAATTACGGAACGAACAATTGATCAAGAGACTATTCAAACGGTCAATGCTCGTGACTTGCATACGTTTTTAGAAATAAAAGCCCGCTTTAATGACTGGATTAAAAATCGCATTAAAGAATGTAAGTTTCAGGAAAATATAAACTTTATAACGCTTTCTAAAAATTTAGAAAACGGTGGAAAAATAAAATAATACCACATTACATTAGATATGGCTAAACACCTTTCCATGATCGAGCGTAATGATAGAGGACATGAAGCACGTCAATACTTTATCAAATGTGAACGGCTTTTGAAACAAGTAGTGACACCACAAGTTGACTACTCCAAACCCGAAGCATTACTTGGCGTCTTGAATCACTTACAAAGTCAAATTGAACAGAAAGATCATGTGATTGTAGAACTAACTCCAAAAGCAGAGGCTTTGGATGGTTTAAAACGTTCTGATGGGCTGTTTGGTCTTATCGATGCAGCGAAGATGTTAGAGGTACGACCAAAGGATTTAACTGATTATTTGCGGTAAAAATGATTGGGTGTATCGACGTACTCCAAGGGCACCTTTATTACCCTATCAAGATAAAATCAAGAAAGGTTTTATGGATTGCCCTGCGATTACTATTCAAAGACCCGAGGGGACAGAAAAGGTACTGCCTTCAACAAAAATTACCTCCAGAGGATTGGCATATTTGAGAGAACAAATCCATGGAGGTGTACAATGAAGAAGATAGATACTAACTTCTTATGCGATTTATGGATAGCATTGTCTCAATTTTCTGATCGTGATGATATTGAAGATAAGGCTTTTAATACTCTCATTGAAACCATGGATGCGATAGAAAAAGCTTTAATTTTCAAGCTTCAAGATAAACCCCCAAATGCACTAAAAATTTTAGCAATGATTACACATTTTGGAACTTTAAAACCTCCTCCGATTATAGAGCCTTTATTAAAATCTTACGAGCCAACCCCATTAAGAAGGTTACTTAAGAAAAATATGCTGCCTCCTCGTTCTCAAAATGGGGAGGTGGGTAAACCCTACATTCAAATTTATTGATTTTGGCAAATTCGTCTGCTTTTTCAGTTTGTAATATACTAACGTCATAAGCAGCTTGCATGTTAAGCCAAAATTCAGCAGTAGTATCAAAAAAATAGGCTAATCTTAGTGCTGTATCGGGAGTCACTGGATTATTTTCAGCAACAATACGTTCTATTCTCGTGCGTGGAACATTTAATGCTTTTGCAAGAGCATAAGCAGAGAGAGCATATTCTTTTAAATATTCCTCTCGTAAAATTTCTCCGGGATGAATCGCTATATAATTTTTCATCTCGACCTCCTACAGATCAATGATAATCTACGATTTCAACTTCATTTGCCATGTGACAAAGGTATCGGGACTTGTTCTCCATTATGTTGCATATCCTCAACAACTTCTGAAACGAGGTCCATAATACCTTTTAAAGCTTTCTCTGCTTGAACATCTAACCATGAAAGGGATGGAAATTCTGCACACAAACCAACATATTCTTCATTTTCTGGGGACCAAAAAAACACGATACGTATAATGATTATTGTTCATGTTTTATATCTTTTCTATTGTCCTCTATAAAGGATACACTAACCACGATGACTTTTTCGTAAATCTCGCTCAATCAGATGCCTAACATAGCGTGTGTAAGGAATAGCTTGTTTTTTCGCTTTTTCCTTTAAAGCCTTCATAAGTGCTTGAGGTAAGCGAATATTCATAGAGGCTTCTTTAGGCAAAAATTCGAAATGAACAGGCTTAAAACCCGTTAAGTCATACTCTGTAAGATCAGCAGTATCAACAAAGTTCTCAGCTTCTTCATCCGTCTTGAAAACAGGTATATGTTTTAATTTAGAGGTTTTCATAAAAATCAATCTCCTTTTGATGCATATAACGAGCGCTAATAGGACGCGCGAACAGTTCGTTTTTTGTTGTTCGTAAGGTAAAAGCTAAAAAAATATATCTTTCATTATAGCTTCTACCAATGGTTCTGAAACGCTTTTCTTTAACATTTGGGTCGTTCTTTATGACGAGATTTCCAGGTTCGGTGAATAAATACTCTATTTCTTTTTTAGAAACTCCATGTTTAGCACATTTGGGCCAGTTACCTTCATCCCAGTTTATGCCATGAATTTTGATATTTATTGTCATAACGAATGTATATCAAAATGTATCCACAAATACAATAAAAAATAATTAAATATCAATTTGTTCGAATAGGAGCCTTTATGCATCCGCGCGAAACAATAAGAGAAACATTTGTTGGGTTGATCAAAGCAGCAAAGACGGCAGCTGGTGACAATGTTTTCAATATGCGTGACTTCAATTTATTTATTGAAGCAATGCCGGCCATTTAATATCTCAACGCAAAACGAAACAATCGAAGATGGGCATGATTATGGAGTAAGGCGTCGTGTTTTAACCGTTGATGTCGAATGCTATGCGACATGTGAAGATGGAGCTGGCTTCGTCGACCAATTGGCATGGCAAGTTGAGAAGATTTTCCATGCCAATCCCAATCTTAACAATACTGTTGAAACATGCCGCTTGCAAAATATTGCTTTTGCCTTTGGCGATAATGGTGCCTTAGCGCTCCATGGTGCAATTTTAACCTTTGAAGTCACTTACGTGACCAATATCCCCTCCCCTCATGAAGGAAATACAACCGCAGGAATTGTTGAACCTCTTGTCGGTTTTAACCCCGAAACCGGTATGGGAAATGAAGAGAAATACATAAAGATTGAGAAACCCCATGTTAGAGCGACGCGATAAAGAGATCACTGATTTAAAAAGGCAAGATATTGATTTATAATGATAATTTAGCGTTATTCATATTGAATTAGAACACCGAATAACGTAAGATTCTCTCATTTCAAATCTGTTTATCTTGCATCAATTAAAATCACTCATTTGCACATCACAAGCGGGATGAGTGTGTGGATCAAATTTGTATAAGAAAGGAGTAAAAATGGCTCTTATGAACCGTCTTAATGCAAGGTCTGTTGCAACATTGGGGGCTGGCAAATATAATGATGGTGCCGGCTTGCTTCTTCATAAGCGTAAAGATGGAGGTGCTCAATGGATTTACCGTTATACCATTCACGGACGTCGTCGCGAAATGGGCTTGGGGGCTTTAAGAGATGTCTCTTTAAAACAAGCCCGTGAATTGGCAACGGGGTGGCGCTCTGTTCTTCGTGAAGGGCGTGATCCCATTCAAGAACGCAACAAACAAAAGCGTGAAGCAATAAGCAATCTCCATTATTTAAAAGATATTGCTTTAGAGACTTTTGAAAGTCGGAAAGCTGAATTAAAAAATGATGGAAAAGATGGAAATTGGTTTGCACCTTTGCGGCTTTACATTCTCCCTAAATTAGGCTGTCTGCCCGTTTCAGAAATTACGCAAACAGAGATACGCAACACACTCGCCCCTATCTGGCATACAAAAGCTGGAGCAGCCCAAGCAGCATTAATACGTCTTAATCTGTGTCTTAAACATGCGGCTGCATTAGGTTTGGATGTTGATTTACAAGCAACAGAAAAAGCACGCGCGCTCTTAGGGAAACAACGTCATAAAACGCAAAATAGACCAGCAATGGATTGGAAAGAAGTGCCGGCTTTTTATAAAACACTTTGTCAAAAAACAACTATGACACAACTAGCCTTGCGTTTACTTATTTTGACAGGAGTTCGTACACGCCCTTTACGTTATATTCATAAGGATCAAGTTGATGGAGATATATGGACAATCCCTGCTGAGAATATGAAAGGAAGGCGTGATGCTACAACAGAATTTCGTGTCCCTTTATCTTCTGAAGCATTAGACATTTTGAAACAAGCGCGCCTGCTTTCTCGCAACGATTTCTTTTTTTCTGCTAGAGGTCGTGGTGCCCTTGATGAGAAGTGTATGGCTACGTATATGAGAAAAAATAAACTTGAAGCCTGCCCGCATGGATTTCGTTCTAGTTTACGCAATTGGCTTGCTGAAACAACCGATGCCCCCTATGAGGTCGCTGAAACTATTCTAGCTCATACAGTGGGCGGTAAAGTAGAGCGTGCCTATCGTCGTACTGATTATTTAGAACAGCGCCGTGTCTATATGGATAAATGGGCGGCTTATGTTACAGGTCAAGCTTAAGATATGGGGTGTAATACCCCATTATCTGTGGATAACTTTCTCTCTCTCTTCTCTCATTCTTTCT
>NZ_JAQISX010000032.1:0-9672 GCF_028618425.1 Bartonella sp. ML70XJBT | reverse complement strand
ATATGCTCTGAAAAAGGGCGTCGAAGATATCGTAACTGGTCAAGCAATTGGGATATCAAAAACATTTATGCCAACTTGTGGAGAGCTTTTAGCTTATTGCCAGACACTAGAAAATACCCTTCTTTCAAAAGCCGAAAGTGTACGTAGAGCAATTGAAAACACACGTGTGAAAGCACTCAAAGAAAAAACAGCGAAAGAGCATTTTAGACCACTAACGCTTGTTCACAAGCAAGAGCTTGAAAAGGTTTTAAATGGTCTTGGGGGAGCAGTGAAAAACATTGCAAGTTAGCAAAATAGTGAAAAGTGCTGATCATTTTACGATTAGACATGCGTTTAAATAGACAAAAAGGCACCTTACAAAGCGATTTAAAGATTTTATGATAAATCCAACATCTGCAATATAAAACGCTCTGTATGATCAAATTTGAGACAAATAGACCAATTGGTAAAATTAAGGATTAAGACATGCAAATTTTACAACATCTCTTCTTAACACAACGTAAACAGCCCATGCAAAAAAAGTTTGTGGCAACAGCTGTTGGTTATGTACCATGGGGAGATGGAGCAGCAGAGTATTTTTACAACCTCTACGAATATGAAGATGGCAGGAGAGAGTGTGAAAAATTTGATGGCGGTCAGTATTACACCATACCAAAGAATGCGGATTTCAGTACCAAGGCACAAGTAAAAGCATGGGTTTATGGTGGCAACTTACCTAAAAGCGTTCTCAATTACGAACCGCTCATTGATGAAATCAACAAGAAAATCAAAAAATTATCAAAAGCCATTTGATGTATTTTAAGCGAAAAATCGGTCAAGCCAAGTCTTAATTGCTAAGGAGGCTTACTTGCTCTAAAGACGAAATATCCGGTATGGGATTATTATGCCGTGCTTGCCACAGATCATGTTTTTGTTGTAATTTAAGCCAAAATTCCGCATCATTTAAACCAGCCTTTTCTAAGCGTAAAGCAAGGTTAATACTGATTGCAGCATGACAGTTTAAAACACGTGATAAAGTTAAACGTGCAACACCAAGATGATTTGCAGCCTCTGTTACTGTTAAGCCTAATTCATCAAGCAATTCTTCTTTCAAAATACCACCAGGGTGTGGGGGATTGTACATCATGATAACACCTCAAAAATTAATGGTAGTCTTGATAATCAACAAGTTCAACATCTGTTCCGATAAAGCGAAAAGTAACACGCCAATTTGCATTAACACGCATTGACCAATAGCCTTTTAAATCGCCTGTAAGCTCATGGAGACGATAGGATCTAATCGTCATTTGTTCAGGAGCAGATATCGTATCTAAAATTACCAAAATGTTAGCTAGTTTTTTAGCATGTGCAGGTTGTATTCCTTTACAAATTCCTTTTTCGAAAAATAACTTCAACCCTTTATGCTTAAAACTAACGATTGCCATAATATTACCCTTTGCTACTTGATACGATACACCATACACTTATGTCAATCGATTATTTATTAATTTGTTATGTGAAACATAATGTTATATGTTAATAAAAAATAATATCCTTTTGAAATATTTGAAAAAATAAACAAATTATGATAGGATTTTACGTATATAAAATGCAAATCAAATGGAACTCACAAACATGTTGAATAAAGTGATTTTAATCGGGCGTTTAGGGGATGACCCCGAAAGCAAAACAATGAATTCTGGTGCTGAAATAGTCAATTTTCGGTTGGCTACTTCTGAGAGCTATACAGATAAAAATACCAATCAAAAAGTAGAGAAAACAGAATGGCATTCCGTGGTGGTTTTTAATCCACATTTGGCAAAAATTGCGCTTCAATATTTACACAAAGGTTCAAAGGTTTATGTAGAAGGCAAATTACAAACCCGTAAATGGCAAGATAAAAACGGTATTGACCGCTTCACAACAGAGATTGTCTTGCCACAATATAAAGGTGAATTGCAGTTGCTTGATGCAAAAAAAGAGCAATCTGCACACCCCACACCCATTACTTCTCAAAGTTATGCTATCGCTTCAGGTGCTCAAGATTATAGCGCATCTCTTAATGACAGCATACCATTTTGATTTAAATAGCAAAAAGAAAAAATGTGAGTTTCCATAGATGAGGGGATGTATGAGAAAGAAAGATGCCTACATTTCACAAGTGAAAGTACGTCAAGATCCTGTTAATCAATTGGCAATTGAAATGCGTGCAAAGCGCTTCTGCTTGACCATAGAAGAGGCTAAAAATCCGCTTTCTGGGACTTATATTGGGCGGTTATGTTTACAAGGGGTGCTTACTCAAGATCAGTATGATGCTGCACAAAAATATCTTGAAGTAAAAAATGACTATTCGTGTGCAAAAGGTTTGCCAAGCGCTGTGTATGATGAAATGCCCTCATCTTCTGATGACAAAGCAAGAGAAAAATGGGTTAAATTTGCAACAGAACAGTTTTCTAATATGCAAGAGGCGATAAAAGAAACACAACATCTCTATAGACAGTATAACCTTCATGCTGCTTTACAATATCTTGTTGTAGAAGATCAAACATTGCCACATCTTGTGAATTCTTTGCGGGTCGCTCTTAACGCGCTTCATAAATATTTTGACAGAAAAACTAAATGGTAAATGTTGTATGTTGTTTCTTTCGCTATGACGCGAAACGTTTTTCTGTACAATTCGTTATATTTGTATTACAGTGAATACAAATATGAGGATTGTGTTATGACGATATCTATTCGATTGCCAAGTGATCTCGAAACACGTTTGAATAATTTGGCTTCTAAGACAGGACGTACAAAATCTTTTTATTTGCGTGAAATTATTGAACGTGGAATAGAGGAAGCAGAGGATTATTATTTAGCTTCACAGGTCAGAGAGCGTGTTCAAAGAGGAGAGGCTACTTTTTATAGCTCTGAAGAGGTGAGGAAAGAGCTTGGCTTGGACGATTAGATATAAGAAACTAAGAAAGTTATCTATTATTTTGTTTCAAAAGGTGTGATTGTTGTTCTAATAATTCTGCTATAAATACTGCGTGAAAAAAGCTACATAATATATATACAAACATTTCAAAGCATGCGATATAAGCTACAGTTTCCATAGATATGATTTCGCAAAACTGAATCCAAAGAATTAATACATGTAGTAAGAATAAATTCGGTAGCAATTGGATTCTATCTTGGATTGGTGCTATACAGACTGTAAGAGGAAGAGTAAGCACCAAAATAATTATTCCTATCAAATAAGGCATCAAATAAGGCACAAAGGAGTGGGGAAGACATGTGGCAATTATATACGATGTAGACAAAATAATTATTAAAGTTGCTGCTGCTGCGAAATAGGATAATCCCACTAAGCGCAAGAGTAAAAATAAGCTGCGTTTGGCAAAGCGAAAGTAATAATCTCTTGTTTTTTCTTCGCTTTTTTTCTTAATCGCTCTATGTTTTTTAAATTCTTCTCGCTTTTCAATTATTTCGTTCCATTTGCTTTTATCCTTTGTAAAAGCATAATCGATAGTTTCTAACGTTGGCAGTATTATTGTTAATAGTATTTTTCCTACTAAATTTAGGAACTCTTTTAGAGTTTCAAGTATGCCCCCTAGAAATAATCCAATGCCGTAAATTACTAATATAATAATATCAATTAATATTGGGATTATTAAGATAAGGATTACAATTCCTATAATAAACCACATTTTCTCCCCTTTTTTATTAATTATTAGTCATAGTATTGAACCTTTAATTGATTTTTTCTCAACCAGATTTATTCTGTTTCTGTTGTTGCCAAAGCTTTTATTATTATCTTGGATAATTCCTCATTAATTATTTCCTCTTCAACCGCTTGAAGTTCATTAATTCTTTGATCCTTCCAATTAGACGTTATCTGATAATTTTCAATTAAGCGATCATGTTCAAAATTTGCTATTATTCCTAGGTAATTTCTCCAAGCAAACAACAAAATTGCTACTACTAATAAAGAGTTTCTTGAAAATTCAAGATACCAAAGCACCCCGAGTACTATGACTAATAAAAGAGTACCTTGAAATTCTGTATTCCGACCATTCTCTGCTTCTTCCCACATGTCAGAGACTATAGCCCATAGTATGAGTATACCCACTATTACTATGACAATATCACGCATTGTTCTCCCCCGCTTTTTATTAGTTTCTAGTCATATAATTGATTCGTTGAGATGACACAATTGTGAGTGGTTGGTTGTTAAAAACACTAGATTTAGGTGAAAAAAATAAAAAATACACAATATAGTGATTTTTTTTGTTGACAGGATATGAAAAATAGTGTTTTATGGCGTTGCTGTACTAGTCGAATTGCGTCTAGAATTACGGTAAAGGTATAGCCTTTCTTATAAGTTTATATGATTGTTCAGAGCCCTGCTTTTGCGGGGTTTTTTATTGTTTTGTTTACAAAAAGAAACACACATGAAAACCACTGAAAAACTTGCAAAAAGAACGCCCCCAAAGGCAGGTCAAGGGCGGGTAAAAGGCGTGCCAAATAAAACGACACGTATTTTGAAAGAAGCAGTGCTTAAGGCAGCAGAGCGCGCTGGTAAGAAATATGGTGATGATGGTTTGATCTCTTATCTCGAAAAACAGGCAATCAAATGCCCCGCTGCTTATTTGGCATTGTTGGGGAAGATTTTGCCTTTGCAAGTGACAGGAGAAGATGGGGGAGCGATTAAGATGATAACGCGTGTAGAAATCGCGCCTTTGAGTGAATGACGACAAGACAGATTAAGATTGTACCAAAGCTTATACCGATTTTTTCAGGGGATGCTTTGGTCAGAGCGGCTTGGGGTGGACGAGGTTCTGGAAAGACAAGATCTTTTGCCTTGATGGCTGCTTTAAAGGGCTATCAATTTGGTATGGGGGGAATATCAGGGACTATCCTTTGTGCGCGTCAGTTTCAAAATTCGCTGGCTGAGAGTTCTTTGGAGGAAATTAAGCGTGCTATTGAAGCCCATGACTTTTTGAAGGACTATTATAAAGTTGGAGAGGCTTCGATTAAGTCAAATGATGGTCGTATAGCTTTTCAGTTTTGTGGACTAGACCGTAATATCGCCAGTATTAAATCGATGGGGCGCATTTTGCTGTGTTGGGTTGATGAGGCAGAGCCAGTCACAGAAACGGCTTGGCAGACGCTTATACCAACATTGCGTGAAGAAGGAGAGGGATGGCGGGCAGAGTTATGGGTGACATGGAATCCGTTACGAGATAATGCACCGGTTGAGAAGCGCTTTCGCTTTTCAGATAATGAAGCCATTAAGCGTGTTGAGATCAATTGGTCCGATAATCCGAAGTTTCCTAAGATCTTGAATGAAACGCGGCTTGATGATTTGAGATACCGCCCCGAGACCTATAAGCATATCTGGGAAGGGGCTTATCTTACCGCGGTTCAAGGCGCTTACTTTCAAAAGGAAATGTTGGCAGCCGAGCAGGAGGGGCGGATAGGGCGTGTTGCTCGTGACCCCTTGATGCAAATACGTGCTTTTGGGGACATTGGGGGAACAGGAGCCAAGGCAGATGCAACAGCGATATGGATAGCACAGTTTGTGGGGCGAGAAATAAGAGTGCTTAATTATTACGAAGCACAGGGACAGCCTTTATCGGAACATATCGGTTGGTTGCGTCAAAATGGTTATGAGAAGGCACTGATGGTTCTCCCCCATGATGGTGCGACCAGAGACCGTGTGCACAATGTGAGTTTTGAGAGTGCGTTAAATGATGCGGGTTTTGAAACGCAGGTCATTTCTAATCAAGGGGCGGGGGCTGTCAAGATGCGGATAGAGGCGGTGCGGCGTATTTTACCCTCAGTTTGGTTCAATGAAGAGATGACGGTAGCAGGGCGCAAAGCACTGAATTGGTATCACGAGAAATGGGATGAGAAGCGGGGGATTGGTTTGGGGGCAGAGCATGATTGGTCGAGCCATGGGGCAGATGCCTTTGGTTTAATGTGCATTGTCTATGAAGCCCCCAGTGTCAAACCCAAGCAAGAGCGTTATTGCACTATGGAAAGAGAAGCGGCATCATGGATGGCATTCTAGATCAAGACTTTCAAAAAACGACAATCCTCGATGAATATGAACTCTATAAGCGTTTAAAGTCTTGGTACGCAGAAGATATTGAACATGTTAATGAATGGCGTGAACAGGCGCGTGAAGATTTTGATTTTTATAATGGTCGTCAATGGGCAGAGGAAGATCTTGCGGTTTTAAAAGAGCAACGCCGTCCTGTCATGACTTTTAACCGCATTGCACCCCTTGTGAATGCTATTGTTGGGGCGGAGCGTAATAATAAGCGCGAAGTACAGTTTCAACCACGGCAAATGGGAGCAGCAATACCCAATGAATTGCTTACTGGAGCAGCAGAATGGTTTCGTGATGAGGCGGAGGCGGAATATGCCGATTCCGATGCTTTTCAGGATATGGTTATTTGCGGTATGGGCTGGACAGATACGCGGCTTGATTATGATACAGATCCCGAAGGGATACCTGCTGTTCAACGTTTAGATCCCTTAAAAATGGTTTGGGATGCCAATGCCGTAAGACCAAATCTCATTGACGTACAGCGTATGTGGTATGTTGATCGCAAATCCGTTGAAGATGCTAAAAGTCTTTTTCCTGATGTTGCTGTTGAAGATCTTAACGCCGATTGGGCTATCGATAGTACAACCGCTTCTGAGGATTCTCATGTGTCGCTTGATGCATATCAAGATGACTCCAGTGCGTCTTCTCTCTCAGAGCCGTGTTCTGGGAAACGCTATGTTACGCTTGTTGAATGCCGTTGGTTTGAATATGAGATCACTTACAAGGCGCCTGATCTTCAAACCGGTCAGATGCGCAACTATAGCAAACAGGAGTTTGAACAGCTTCAAAGGGTAATGCCACAACTAAAAGGGGTGTGTTTTAATAAAAAAGTGGTGAGACGCGCTTTTCTAGGACGACGTCTTTTTGCAAAGCCCGATAAGCCATTAGCACCTGATGGACAACTTGGGTGGGAGTGTATCACGGGCACGCTGGATAAGCTTAAAAACCAGTTTTACGGGATTGTTCGCCCCGCAAAAGATCCACAAAAATGGTCGAATAAATATTTTAGCCAAGTGATGTATATCCTTAATAGCCAGTCTAAGGGCGGCTTGATGGCAGAACGAGGCGCTTTCGATGATGATCGTCAAGCGTTAGAAAGCTGGGCGCGAACGGATGCAATTACTTGGGTTAAAAATGGCGCGCTTACAGGAGGGAAAATTCAACCAAAGCCAAGTGCACAATTTCCCAATGGATTTTTCCAGCTGTTTAATGAATCGCGTGAAGCGATAACGCATGTAACAGGGTTATCGGCTGAGTTTATCGGCACAAGAGAGGTTAATCAAGCCAATGTGCTGGAAAATACACGCCGGCAATCAACGCTTAATTTGCTTGCGGGGTTGTTTGATAATCTTAAGCTTTATCGGTGCAGACAGGGAAAGATTATCCTTTATCTTATTCAAAATTATCTTTCTGATGGGCGTTTGGTGCGTATTTCTGGACCAGAAAATGCGCAGTATGTACCCTTAACACGTGAAGCTGTCACAACGCTTGAATACGACATTATTGTTGATGATTCACCGACAAGCCCCAATGAAAAAGAGAAAACTTTTGCGGCAATTACGCAGATGTTGCCTTTGCTTGGTGGGTTCTTAACACCGGAGATGATTCCAGATCTTTTAAAGCTTTCCCCACTACCGGCAACATTGGTAGCAAATTTAACGGCAAAGGCGCAGCAAGCACAACAAGAACAACAGCAACAGAAGATGATGCAACAAAGCCAAGGGGCGCAATTAACGCCAGAGCAACAAGCAAAGATTGCTGTTTTACAGCAGGAAGCGCAAGCAAAGAACACACTCTATCAACTTGATGCACAGCAGAAACAAGCGGCATTGCAGCAGAAAAATATCGAACTTTTTTTAAAACAAGAACAAGCGCGGATGCAGCTTGAGTTGCAACAGGCAAAAAATGAGATAGCGCAGCGTGATTTAGAACGCAAAGCTTTACAGGCACAGTTGGAACACTATCGAGTTTTGACAAAAAATATAATAGCACATTGAAGGGACAGAATATGGAAGAAGAGTTTACACCTGAAGAACAAGCAATTTATGACGAACATTTTGCCAGTGATAATGCTGTTGAGTTGGTCGAGCCAGAGCAAGTTGAAGAGGTGTTTGAATCAGAGGAAAGTTCTGAACAGCTACCTGTAGAAGCTCTTCAGGAGCAGCCAAGTTCTGATACAATAGAATCTGATAAATTAGAGCAAGAGCGGCAAGCACGTCAAAAGGCAGAACAAAGCGCCATTGAAGCGCGTGAATTGGCTATTGAACTTGCGCAAAAATATGCCGCAATGCAAGAAGAAATCACGCGCCGCCGTGAGGAAAATGTTCCCTCCCTAGAAGACGACCCAAAAGCACATGTTGCATGGCTTAGTCATAAGGTACAGGAACAACAGAAATTGCTTGATGAGTTTTCTCATATGAGAGAGAGCCAAGAGCGCATGAGTCAAGAGGAATATGAACGTCAAAAGTTAGGGGATTATTTCGAGGAATCCAAAGCGCAGGTACAAGATAAATATCCAGATTTAGACAGTATCACGGACTATCTCTATGAAAGAGCAGACAATGTTCTACAAGCGCAAGCAAGCCTTTATCCGCAATGGAAAGACCCTGTAGCACGGCAACAGCAAATTGGTGCTGAATTGCGCCAAATATGCCAGCAGTGTCAGAAAGCCGGTATAAATCCAATTGAGGTGCTGGTGCAAAAAGCGAAAGCTTTTGGCTATAGTGGAGCACCAGTTAAGGACGAAGTGGGAGCCCTTCAAGAGCGCTCTCAAGCAGCGCGGACGCTTACAGCGCGCGGCGGGCAAGTTCCAACATGTGGTATGGATGTGAGAACGCTTTTTTCCATGCCGGAAGCAGAATTTGCAGCATGGGTTGAGAAAAATCCCAAAAAATTTGAACAAATTATGAGCAGAGCATGAAGATGTGCGCAATGGCGCGACAGAGAGAACTCAAGTGATTGTTATCGTTTGGGGGAGCCGCAAGGCGAGTTTTAAAACCAAGAAAGGCATTGATTGAAATGGCAGTAACAGAAGTAAAGCTCAATGACCCATTAGCCGTTGGCGTTTGGGCTAAGATGCTAAACACAGAGACCTCAAAAGCGTTGCCCATTGCACCGCTGATGGGGGAGAGCAAAAACAGCATTATCCAAGTGTTGGATGTGCTAGGAAAATCCGCTGGTGACTCCGTTACGAGTGGATTACGCGTCCAACTTATGGGGGATGGCGTTAGCGAGGGACAAACGCTAGAAGGCAATGAAGAAGCCCTCCAATTTATGAATGAAAAGGTGCGCATCAACGAGCTTACTCATGCTGTGCGCATCAAATATGAAGGCTCTATTGATCAACAACGTGTTCCCTTTAATTTGCGTAAAGAAGCAAAAGATGGGTTGGTTGATTGGTATGCAGACCGTTTAAGTATGATGTTTTTCATTCAGGCAGCAGGCTATACAGCACCATGGATGCATTTTGAAGGGCGCAGCATAACGTTTAAACCGGTGCATTATGGTTTTAATGCGCCATCAGAGCCAAGCAAATTGCGCCTTATTCGCCCAGCCAAGAAAAAAACAGATGAAGAGCTTACAAAAGAGGATGT
>NZ_JAQISX010000031.1:0-9783 GCF_028618425.1 Bartonella sp. ML70XJBT | reverse complement strand
ATTAATATCTCCATTGGCAAGTGATGTAATCTTGCTATTCGTTCTTGCTCCTTGTTCGCCATGCTCTGCGACAAACGCACCTTTAGTACCATCCCACAACAAAGCATCACTTTGAACTGCGTTGATCTCTTTGCCAATGTCATCCTTAATATTCGCAAACTGATCTTTAACTTTCTCAAATGAATCTCCAACACCTGTAAAGGCAGAGGTTACATCAGTATAAGTCGTGTCAGTAACATCACCATTGTCATTGAAACTCTTAAAATGGAATGTAGGCGCAACCCACTTGCCATCCTCATAGCTTGCGTCACCACCTAAAGACGTAGCAACACCGCTCCCTAGAGCATAAAGCTGTGAACCATTAACAGCATCACTTGAACCAGAGGCAACCGTTCCATCCGCAAGATGCATAATCTTACTGTTACTTCTTGCTCCTTCTGCTCCATGACCTGCATCATATGCTTTCTCCCCATCATTCCATGACAACGCATCACTCTTAATCTGCTCGCTGATCTGATTACCAAGCTCTTGCTTAATCTGATTGGTGATTTTGTTACCAAAGTTTGTGAAAGCGACATTAACGCCATCAAAGGCAGCTGCTACAGTCTCATATTCCTTCGTATCTTCCGTTTCATCTTCACTGAAGGTCTTAACCTTAAATTTAGCAGCGACCCACTTGCCATCTTCATAGCTAGCGTCACCACCTAAAGACGTAGCAACACCGCTCCCTAGAGCATAAAGCTGTGAACCATTAACTGCATCACTTGAACCAGAGGCAACCGTTCCATCCGCAAGATGCATAATCTTACTGTTACTTCTTGCTCTTTCTACTCCATGACCTGCATCATATGCTTTCTCCCCATCATTCCATGACAACGCATCACTCTTAATCTGCTCGCTGATCTGATTACCAAGCTCTTGCTTAATCTGATTGGTGATTTTGTTACCAAAGTTTGTGAAAGCGACATTAACGCCATCAAAGGCAGCTGCTACAGTCTCATATTCCTTCGTATCTTCCGTTTCATCTTCACTGAAGGTCTTAACCTTAAATTTAGCAGCGACCCACTTACCATCCTCATAGCTTGCGTCACCACCTAAAGACGTAGCAACACCGCTCCCTAGAGCATAGAGCTGTGAACCATTAACAGCATCACTTGAACCAGAGGCAACCGTTCCATCCGCAAGATGCATAATCTTGCTGTTACTTCTTGCTCCTTCTGCTCCATGACCTGCATCATACGCTTTCTCACCATCATTCCATGACAACGCATCACTCTTAATCTGCTCGCTGATCTGATTACCAAGCTCCTGCTTAATCTGATTGGTGATTTTCTTACCAAAGTTTGTGAAAGCGACATTAACGCCATCAAAGGCAGCTGCTACAGTCTCATATTCCTTCGTATCTTCCGTTTCATCTTCACTGAAGGTCTTAACCTTAAATTTAGCAGCGACCCACTTACCATCCTCATAGCTTGCGTCACCACCTAAAGACGTAGCAACACCGCTCCCTAGAGCATAGAGCTGTGAACCATTAACAGCATCACTTGAACCAGAGGCAACCGTTCCATCCGCAAGATGCATAATCTTGCTGTTACTTCTTGCTCCTTCTGCTCCATGACCTGCATCATACGCTTTCTCACCATCATTCCATGACAACGCATCACTCTTAATCTGCTCGCTGATCTGATTACCAAGCTCCTGCTTAATCTGATTGGTGATTTTCTTACCAAAGTTTGTGAAAGCGACATTAACGCCATCAAAGGCAGCTGCTACAGTCCCATATTCCTTCGTATCTTCCGTTTCATCTTCACTGAAGGTCTTAACCCTAAATTTAGCAGCGATCCACTTACCATCCTCATAGCTTGCGTCACCACCTAAAGACGTAGCAACACCGCTCCCTAGAGTATAGAGCTGTGAACCATTAACAGCATCACTTGAACCAGAGGCAACCGTTCCATCCGCAAGATGCATAATCTTGCTATCCTTTTCGCCATGCGTTGCTATAAACGCGTTATGTTCATTGCTCCATAACAAGGAATCCCCTTTAACTTCCTTATTAATACTGTCTAACTTTTTATTAAAGTCATTAACAACGGTATTCAGATGCTTGTTAACATTGCTGAAGTTCGTATCAATTCCTGCAAACGCAGAGCCTACATTATTATAGGTCTGCTTTTCATCTTCCTTACCATCTTCACCAAACATTTTCAGGATAAAGCTTGGGGCCGTCCATTGACCATCCTCATAGCTTGCGTCACTCCCTAAATATCCTGCTAATGCATTGTTCATCGAATAAAGCTGACCACCCGTAACCGCATCCGTGGAATCTTTAGTGATACTACCATTGGCAAGTGACGTGATCTTGCTATTCGTTCTCGCTTCTTCTTTGCCATGCTCTGCGACAAACGCACCTTTAGTGCCATCCCACAACAAAGCATCACTTTGAACTGCGCTGATCTTTTTGTCAATTTCATCCTTAATATTCGCAAATTGATCTTTAACTTTCTCGAATGAATTTCCAACACCAATAAAGGCAGAGGTTACATCAGTATAAGTCGTGTCAGTGACATCACCATTTTCGTTGAAACTCTTAAAATGGAATGTAGGAGCGACCCACTTGCCATCTTCATAGCTTGCGTCACCACCTAAAGACGTAGCAACCGCAGTGCCCAGTGAATAAAGTTGAGAACCATTCACTGCCTCAGTGGATTTTGCTGAGAGCTCACCAGCAGTAACACCCATAAGAATCCGAGTTTCTTTATTACTATTTAGAATACTTAGTCTTCTTGTTGGTGATTTAGCACCAACAGCCGTCGTTTTGTCACTCTCATCTTCTTTATCCTCGCGAGCTAATCCACGAGATAAGCCGCTCATGAAAGAAAAGTTATTGGTATTTTCATGCTGACCATTCCCTTGAGATAAATTATTTTGTTTTCCTCCAATAACAGCAGGAACTTTTATCTCAGCAATCTGACGATTCTCACTTGTGAAGGAACTATTAACACCAGAAAATTTATCTACTCCATTCTTAAACCCCTCCCTTCCTGCAAACGCAACATCAAAAGCAGCTTTAGTCTGAAGCTTAATATTAGAGCTTAAGTTTTTGAAGTCCTCTTCTTCACCCCTTATAAATGCAAAGTCACTATCTGCATACAATTTACTGCCAACTATATAGGCTGGTGGAATAGCTTTAAGCATATTTGCACCACCACTAAAATCGTTTGATATGTTATTTGAAATCTGCGTATGAGCAGAAACAGGAGAAATATTTGATAAAAAGATAATCACTGAAGCCAATGAAAGCGCTTTCACAAAAAGTAATCGATAAACCGAATAAGAATTTTTAAAATCACTCACCACTTGCGCTTTTTGTGTGGTATATAATTTTTTCATAACAAATTCTCCAAGTAATAAAAACATATTGAGAACATTAAAAAGACATATTTTAGCGCTAGAGTTGATCCAGCGTTGTGAGTTTTGTTTGTTCTCTGTAAAGTTTGGTTTTTTCGCAGAAGCAGACAGAAGTGATTAAGGCTTCGCTAAGGTTGCGATTGATGTTGGTTAACAATTCGGTTAATGAGGCTTTCTACCTTTAAGCAGAGTATTTTTTTCTGAAAAGGTTTTCTTGATGTGAACATGAAAAAAGAAGAGAAAGGCTGTCTTTTCACGCTTTTGTCGAGTCTGTGTTTTATGGTTTTTGAAGTAAAAGAGCTCATTTTGTACACTTAGGAGGAAACGCGTGCTTATTGTGGGGAAGATTAGGTTGTTGAGAGTGTTCTTAGTGGAGGATGCTCCACTTTTCTCGTGAGAATGCGCGGTCTATTCCTGACTTTTAGAGTTCTCTCTTAAGGGTCTTAAAATAAAATGGGGATAATTGTGTGATCTTCTCATAATTCTATGCACCTCCCTTTGCGATAGATCTTCTGTTTTTACCAGAACGAGTCTTATTCAATACTCTTTTGTGCTTTTATAGACTATTAAGACAAAAGGCAAGAAGAAAATGAATTTAATTATTTTTACAGAATGAGTCTTTACGGTTTAGGCAATCGTGGAATATCTTTATATTTAAAATTCATAGCTTTATTGCATATGTTATAGACTTAATATAGAGGTTCTATTTCATCGTTTGCTTTTGGTGTCCTTGTTTTGACCAAAACGAGTCTTATTCATCATTGCCGTTGCTGTATAACTCATGAGTGCTTCTGTTGTGTACAGAGCAAATAAAACAAAATAATAGATGGGATTTTTGATTTTTTTAAAAAATATCTCCCCAATGGATTTTTTCTAGCGATGAAGCTATAAAATATACACTTTTCAAATAATGTGCGATTATGAATTCTATTCATTTATATAAGAGCATTACTCTGCATTTGTAAAATTTTTGTTAAAGTGCTTTATTTCTCGCTAAAATTAATCTCACTAAAAGTATTATAAAATTTTATAATAATACGACTCTATGATTTTCTCTGTAAAATATTACTTCTCTATAATATAAAATTTCCACCCTTGTCTGATGAGACAAGGGTGAAATTTTAGTTAAATTGTAATTTCTTGTACTATCTGGTGTTATTTTAATTTCAGAGTTATTCCACCCCCTACACCCCAATGACCTCCGGCACTGGTTGCTGATAAATTAGAACGAATCTTGCCATCTTCAGACGTATAACCTGCACCAACAGCAAAAGCGGATTGACCACGCCATAAACCACCACCAAATGAAAGACTCAAAGATCCTGGCTCATCGAAGTAACGCAAGTTAGACACTGCCAAGCCAATCGCTGCTGCTTGTCTTGCCTCTTTGCGCACATTATTAATATCATAGGTTAATGCCTCAAACTTCATATTAGTATAAGACTTTGCCTGGTTAACGCTATCATTGATAAGATTACCAACTTGATCGTCCGTATACTTTTTCGCATTTTTAAGAACAATTTCCATCTGCTCATTGGTATAATCATGTAACTGACCACCATTCACTGCTTGCTTAGAACCTTCTTTAATTTCACCATTCGCTACATTGTTTATCAAAACAGGCTCACTTTCATTTCCACCTGTTAAGCTAATGCTATTGGTTTTCTTTCCGTCCTCGACATCATAGCTAACCGCAACATCCACCTTTTTTTCAACTTCTGTCACCTTATCTGCAACGTCTTTGACTTTGTTATTTGTATCCCAAAGTTGCCCCCCATTCACAACGTCCTTCGAACCTTTTGATATATCACCATCCGCTACATGCGTAATTTTACTATCTTTTCCATTGTGACTAACGTCATATGCTCCTTTTTCTTCATTCCACGGAAAACCATTAGAGTCTCCGTTAGAGCTTCCCTCCTTCTCAACCTTACTAAGGCGATTGTCGATAATGGATAGAGTCTCATTCATACCAGCAAAAGCAGATGCGACATTATTATATGACTCCTCTGAAAGATGACCATCTTTAAACTGACTTACCATAAAGCTAGGAGCTTTCCATTCTCCCTTTTCATTATAACCGGCTTCACCCCCTAAAGACGTTGCAACCGCAGTGCTCAGTGAATAAAGTTGGGAACCATTGACCGCCTCAGTGGAGTCTGCTGAAAGCTTACCAGCAGCAACATCCACAAGAGTCCGAGTTTCACCTTTACTATTCAGAATACTCACTTTTTTTGATGGTGATTTAGAACCAATAGCTAACGTGTCTCCATTATCCTCACCCTCAACCTCATCCTCCATCTCATCTAGAGCTACAGGTAACATTCTCATCACAGATGCCATTCTCATAAAAGGAAAGCCTTCGGTAATAATATCATTCGCATCACCATTTTTTTGAGACACCTTACTTTTTTCAGTAATATCAATACCATCCTTTACATCTATAATCTGCTGATTCAAATCTTTGAAAACATCATTAACGCCCGCAAATGCATCCGCGACATTCGTATACTTATGCTCAGTCTCATTACCATCCTCATCAAAGGATTTAATTGTAAAAGTAGGACCGGACCATTTTCCCTCGTCATTATATCCAGCACCACCGCCAAAATAACTTGCAAATGCCTGAGACAATAAATAAAGCTGGCTACCATTTACTGCTTCTGTTGATGTTTTTGTAAATACCCCTCCCTTAACACCAGAGAGAACACGTGGTGCATTCACGTCGTTTGTAATATCTATTCTATCACCGGCTTTGTTCCTACCAATCGTAATAAGCCCTGTGCTATTTTGCTTAACAAAACTGTCGCTTGTCACATTTTCGATCTTTTGATTAAGATTTGTAAAAGAACTACTTACACCAGAAAGTGCATCCGCAACATTTTCATAGTGCGTTTCTGTTCCATTACCATCCTCATTAAAGACTTTAACTGTAAAAGTAGGAGAATTCCATTTTCCATCTGCATCATATCCAGCATCACGACTAAAATAGCTAGCAACCAAATTACTCATCGAATAAAGCTGAGAGCCATTAATCGCATCCGTCGACAGTGCTGTAATCGAACCAGCATTAACACCGGTAAGAGTGCGCAATGCGTTATCACTGTTTGCAATACTTACCTTCGCTCCACTTACTTTTCCACCAATGGTAATCAGTCCTGTATCATCTTGCTTAACAAGGCTATTCCCTGCCACATTGGTCACTACATTCTCAATCTTTTTATCTAGATTTGCAAAAGAATCGCTTACACCTGTAAATGCATCTGCAACATTTTCATAGTGCGTTTCTGCTCCATGACCATCTTCATTAAAGACTTTAACTGTAAAAGTAGGAGCACTCCATTTCCCATCTTTATACTCAGCACCACCGCCAAAATAGCCTGCCACTACATTGTTCATCGAATAAAGCTGAGAGCCATTGATCGCATCTGTCGATGTTGCTGTAATCGAGCCCGCATTAACACCGGTAAGAGTCCGCACCCCATTATCACTGTTTGCAATACTTACCTTCGCTCCACTTACTTTTCCACCAATGGTAATCAGTCCTGTATCATCTTGCTTAACAAGACTATCCCCTGCCACATTGGTCACTAAATTCTCAATCTTTTTATCTAGATTTGCAAAAGAATCGCTTACACCTGTAAATGCATCTGCAACATTTTCATAGTGCGTTTCTGCTCCATGACCATCTTCATTAAAGACTTTAACTGTAAAAGTAGGAGCACTCCATTTTCCATCTTTATACTCAGCACCACCGCCAAAATAGCCTGCCACTACATTGTTCATCGAATAAAGCTGAGAGCCATTGATCGCATCTGTCGATGTTGCTGTAATCGAGCCCGCATTAACACCGGTAAGAGTCCGCGCCCCATTATCACTGTTTGCAATACTTACCTTCGCTCCACTTACTTTTCCACCAATGGTAATCAATCCTGTATCATCTTGCTTAACAAGGCTATTCCCTGCCACATTGGTCACTACATTCTCAATCTTTTTATCTAGATTTGCAAAAGAATCGCTTACACCCGTAAATGCCGCCGCAACACTATTATACCTCTTGTTAACTTCATTACCATTTTTATCAAAGGCCTTAACCGTAAAAGTAGGAGCTATCCAGTTTCCACTTTTATCATATCCAGCACCACCCCCAAAAGACCTCGCTACCCCAATGCCTAATTTATACAGCTGGGAACCATTGACTGCTTGATCTGACGTTGGACTAAGCGCAGCATTACGAACACCAGTAATAAGCCGCGCTTCACGAGAATTATTTGCAACATCTATTACATAGCCACCTTTGTTTGCACCAATTGTAATGGTCCCTACAGCATTTTGCTTAACAAGCATATCAGACAAGATTGTTTGAAATTGCTTATCAATCTGCTGCTTCCATGTTCCCCAACCTATAAACGCAGTATCAAAGGCATTTTTAATCTCAAGCTTAAGATTAGCTTCTAAGCCTTTGAATTTACGATCTACCCCTAAAAACGCAGAGCCAACATCTCTATACAAGCTACCGTCAATTATATAGGTTGGTGCAATACTTTTACGCACATTCGCACCACCACCAAAATAAGTTGATACATTACCCCAAAGATCACAAGCAGAAACAGGAGAAGCATTTGATAAAAAAACAGCTACTGAAACCAATGAAAGCGTTTTAATAAAAGAAAATCCATAAGGCGAACAAGAGTTTTTTAAATTATTGACTGCTGACATTTTTTGTGTGGTATATATTTTTTTCATAATAACTTCTCCAAGTAATAAAAACATTAAAAAGACATATTCTGGCGTTAGAAGTCCTCAGAAGGTCTTTTTTATAAAAGACTAGGGTTGCCATAATGGGAAAAAGGACTATCTAAGCTTTTAATAATGGTGGTCCGAAAAGTAGCGATTGTTTTCTGACTTCAGGGAGTTTTTTTGCAAAAACCTCTTGATTTAGGTTGTGAGAAAAACTGGAATGAATATCGAGAAGACATATTTGTGTGCCACTATCTAATTTGTATCTAAGAGGCAATAAAGGATGTTTATTGCAAAGAGTGATTGGATTATTTGCTGAGTGATTTAGGATGTTTATCGTAAGATTATTGCGTTTTTATTGTAAAAATAAGCGAAACATTCATAACTTTAGAGTTGTCGTCTTAAAGTTATCCGGAATGAATTTATAACTGCTATATGATTTTGTCATGATTGTTTCCCCGCGTTTTGAAAAAGAATCTTTAGCGATTCGCTTATCGCTTTTTTCTATATAAAATTAAGAAAAATAGCAAGTCATAAAGTGAATTTAATTATTTTTTTGTGAAATAATTCTAGTGTTCATAGCTTCGTTATTTGCTCTATGGACGTTTATAGAAATGCTTATACACCGTTGTGTTTTAGATAATCTCGTTTTGATCAGTGAATTTGTACTCAATCATTACCGCTGCTGCATACAGAAATAATTAAAATAGTTAAAAATAGAATTTTTTAGTAATTTTAATAGAAATATATTATACTGAATTCTAGTGTGTCTTTTTATCAAAAACATTACGTAATATATTGCTTTTTAGATTACAGTTTGCTGCTTTGTTAAATATTTATGTTAACCTAAATATTATTAACTTAAATACGTACTGCTAAAGTAAAAGTTACAGTTTATTTTCTTTCTTTTTTGATATCCTCAAACTCATAATTCAATACTTAAAATTTTATATTGTATAAGATTTATTATTATTAACGATCCCCTTACTTGTACATTTTTGTATCTTCAAGAACACTCTTCATCTACTGTTCGATGATAATCATGCAACAACTAACCAGTCCTTTCACTGCTTCTATCAAATTTGCATAAAATACACTACTTTTCACACCTTTTCTCTTTTTTATTTTTAGCATCAATACAGCAATTATTATTTGTGGAAATCATTTCTTTCATCGCTCAATAGTTTTCGCCCCTGTATATGCAAGACAGGGGCGATTTTAAAAATAATAGTGAATTTTATTAATTTAGCGTGAAGCTTAATCCTACACCCACACCCCAGCGACCTCCAGCACTTGTAATCGATACATTCGAGCGTGTGTTTCCATCTTCAGAGGTATAACCCGCTCCAATAGCAAAGGCAGATTGGTTGAGCCACACACCCGCACCAAGTGCAACACTTAACTTTCCTGGTGTATCATTATAACGTAAATTAGACACCGCCAATCCAATAGCCGCAGCCTGTCTTGCCTCTTTCCGGACATCCTCAACTGCATAATTTAACGTCTCAAACTTCATATCTGTATAGGCTTTGGACTCACTAACACCATTGTTGACTATATCATTGATGTGCTCATCCGTATACTTCTTCGCATCTTCAAGCACTAACTTCATCTGTTGATCCGTATAATCAT
>NZ_JAQISX010000030.1:0-10172 GCF_028618425.1 Bartonella sp. ML70XJBT | reverse complement strand
ATATAAAAAAATATCACTACTTATAATATACATATATTCCTTAAAATGTAAATAATATTTTTTTATTTTTTATAATAAAATGATAATAATTTAGATATATTTATTATATTATGTAAAATTATACATTTATACTGTATCAAAAAAATCAATTCTTTCTTGACTTAATTGTCTTACCGTCACTTCCATTATAAAAGTGGTGTTTTCTCCCTCAAAAACAATAGCTATGATAGCTAATGAATATATGATAGCTAATGAATAGAAGGATATTAATTGTATAAATGATCGCGATGCTATTTTTGCAAGTGTGTAGAAATTATATTTTTATACTTGCACCAATAATTGTGATTCTAACATATAAACGAAGCTATTAACATATTTAAATATAGGATTGTGTATGACCCGCACTTTTACAATTCCTCCCAAAGCATCTAGAATCACTCATAAGGAAATACATCATGGTATTTTTCGTGATGATTCCTATCATTGGTTACGTGCATCTAATTGGCAAGATGTTTTTAAAAATCCTAACTGTCTTGATCCCAATATTCGAGATCATCTCGAAAAAGAAAATGCTTATCAAGCGGCTCAAATGGCTGATACAAAGCCATTAAGAGATTTGCTTTTTACCGAAATGAAAAGCAGGATCCAAGAGAATGATAGTTCCGTTCCTATAAAAAATGGACCTTTTGCTTACGGATTTTCTTATGTTACCGGAGGGCAACAACCACATTATTTTCGAACATCAAGAAATGGTGAAGAAAGACATGTTTATCTTAATGGTGATATTTTGGCTGAAGATAAAGAATATTTCAATTTTGGTTCAGTCCGAGAATCTCCTGATCATAGGTATGTTGTATGGACCTATGATGATAAAGGATCAGAATTTTATACAGCTAAAATTCGTAATTTAGAGACATTATCTGATTTTACGGACACCATAATTGACACATCCGGACAAATTGTGTGGGATGCTCAATCTGAAGGCTTTTTCTATACAAAGGTGGATGAAAATCACCGTCCCTCAGAGCTCTATTATCATCGCCTAAACACGGATCAATCACAAGATAATCTTATTTTTCGTGAAGATAATCCAGGTTTTTTCTTAAATGTAAGCGGTTCTAAGCTTCATGATGTTATTTATATTAATATTCATGATCATGAAACCTCAGAGATCTGGTTAATTCCTGCTAAAGCGCCTCTTAGCGTTCCTCAATGTGTACGAAAACGGCAAAAAGGTATTGAATATTCACTTACAGAAGGTGGTGATGTATTTTATATTCTTACGAATTTAGATAATGCAAAAGACTTTAAAATTATGGTCGCACCGTATTCGGCTCCGCAATCAGAAAATTGGTCAGAGCTTGTGTCTCATCAGCTTGGACGTTTAATCCTATCCTATGATGCGTATCAAGACTTTCTTATTTGGCTTGAACGCTTTGAAGGGCTTCCTCGTATAAAAATTATGGAGCGTACAACGAAACAAATCCATTCCATTTCTTTTGATGAAGAGGCTTATTCTTTAGGTCTGCAAGGTGCAGCGGAATATAATAGTCAGTCCATTCGCTTTTCTTACTCATCGATGACAACGCCTGATAAAGTATTTGATTATGAAGTTAAAAGTCGCAAACGGATATTGCTAAAGACGCAAATAATCCCCTCTGGCCATAATAAAGATGAATATATAACGCGACGTGTTATGGCCATCGCAGAGGATGGTGAAAAAATTCCCATCTCACTTTTTTATCATAAAAATACATCCCTTAACGGTTGTGCACCTTGTTTGCTTTACGGTTATGGTGCTTATGGGATCTCTATACCAGCCAGTTTCAATAGTAATGCCCTCTCTCTCGTAAACAGAGGTTTTATTTATGCTATTGCCCATATTCGCGGAGGCAAAGAAAAAGGGGTTGAATGGTATGAGAAAGGAAAACATCTTTTTAAATATAACACATTTACTGATTTTATTGCTTGTGGGCGCTATCTTGTAAACAATAAATTCACAGCCCATGATCGGCTTATTGCACATGGTGGTTCGGCAGGAGGCATGTTGATGGGAGCGATTGCCAATATAGCACCACAGGATTTTGCTGGGATTATAGCCAATGTACCTTTTGTTGATGTTTTAACAACGATGCTTGATGCTTCCTTACCCCTAACGCCCCCTGAATGGCCCGAATGGGGAAATCCTCTTGAATCACAAGAAGATTATAATCTTATCGCTTCTTATTCTCCCTATGATAACGTCAAAGCACAAAAATACCCCCCTATGCTTGTAATCGCAGGATTAACAGATCCTCGTGTAACTTACTGGGAACCTACAAAATGGGTAGCAAAATTGCGTGAGTTGAAAACAGATGATAATGCAATTTTATTGCGTATTAACATGGATTCAGGCCATGCTGGGGCGGCTGGACGCTTTTCAAAGTTAGAAGAAGTTGCTTATATCTATGCATATATTCTAAAGATAGCAGGAAAAGATCGTTGCTAATCTATAATATCTTTGTTTGCCAGTCCCTATAATTTATAAGATTATAGGGACTTATAGACACTAGAAATTATCGAAACAGTTTACAATCCGCAATCTTCATAAAGTTTTAAAACATAATCCCAATTGATCAAATGATCCACAAAAGATTCGAGATATTTCGGACGAGCATTGCGGTAGTCAATGTAATAGGAATGTTCCCATACATCCACACCTAGAATAGGTTGAGCATCATGAATCAAAGGATTCTCACCATTAGGCATTTTCATAATTTCAAGCTTACCATCTTTAACAGCAACCCATGCCCATCCAGAGCCAAATTGGGCACCAGCAGTAGCAATAAAATCAGCACGGAACTTGTCATAGCCCCCTAGATCAGATTCAATAGCTTTTGCTAGTTTTTCAGGTAGCTTTTGACCACCACCATCTTTTTTCATCCAATGCCAAAAATGGTTATGATTGTAATATTGCGCTGCATTATTAAACAAACCAGTATTTTTTCCAAAACTTTTTTTTACAATCTCTTCAAGGCTTTCATTTTCCAAGCCTGAGTCTTTTATAAGGTTGTTGGTATTGGTAAGATAAGCGAGGTGATGCTTATCATGATGATATTCAAGCGTTTCGCGTGACATATAAGGCGAAAGAGCATCGTAATCATAAGGCAATGCAGCCAATTCAAAAGCCATTTAAAAATCTCCTCGATTCTAATTGTTAAGCTCACTTCGAAAATCTAATTTGCCATTTGCAGCATCTAAAAGCAAATGTTGGATGCTTTTATATATGTTAATTAATTTTAATGTCTCTCTTTTTGTAAAAAGAGCTCTTAGGAAATGTATTTAAACCAATCAAAAGGGACATAAGTCTATACTAAATAGTGCTTCTAAAGATTTTTTACAATTACGAATGGATAAAAATAGCATGATTTTTTGAATAAAAAGTAAAGGGAGATAGCTATCAATCCTTGTTTTTTCTCTCTATTTTTCCAAATACGATATAAAATACTTTTAATTTTTGTAAAAATTCTCAGCTTATTAGTGTGTTATGGTGTTTACATAAGTCATATTTTTAAAAAAGATTTTTCAATGCGCTTAATTTCATTTCATAGCGCTATTCATAAATATAGCATATAAAATCATTGGATATTATCATCTTTACGTTTAATGAAAGAGTATAGCAGGATATCATACACTTTGCTAACTTCCAATGGGGCAAAAGTTTTTTAATTGAGAAAGATGAGATTTGAATATATCAAAAAAAGCAAAGCATATGTTAATTTATTAGAGACATAAATGATAAGATTTTCATTTTCTATTTTTAAGAAATTAATAAAAGAGCAAAAAGCAAAATAAGACAAAATAATTGATGGATAAATGGTTGTGACTTGTGCTAAAAGAATAACTGTCTATTCGTTTCTATTGGGAATTTGTATCGTTGCGTATCGTACAAGGTGTAGAGACTTTAATAATAAAAAAGTAAGATCTTTTATTTTCAGATATTGCGTCTCTTCATAGGAATCGCTATAAGGTGCAAAAAACGGCTGTAAAGCACATTTTTTTGGGGTATAGCCAAGCGGTAAGGCACCGGTTTTTGGTACCGGCATTCCCTGGTTCGAATCCAGGTACCCCAGCCAATTCTAGTGAAATTAGTTAATCAAAGTTTAGCTTGAGAGTGGATTACCCCCTTAGCCATCTGTTGCTATTCATAACAAGTCTGGTAAGCTGAGAAATACCTATTTGTAGCGGGTTGGCTCTAAATATGGTAAAGTTTTTTTTACTATAGCTATCGTTCAAAGAATTCTTTTAAAAGCTTTTTTTCTATAAGAGGGGGGTCAATGATTTATACTCACTTGTCTTGTAATAACTATTTGGCTGGATTTTGTGTTCTGTAGCAACACCAGCGAGCAATTTTTCGTATTCCGCCATCTTCATTACGTCGTACAGCATAACAATAACGCTGATTTGGGAATATATTTCGTTGCATATCGCGGACAATATGTGCAGTATGACCGTAAGGTGCTACATAATCAATAAACCATACGTATTTTCCAGTCTTCCAGTCAGCATTGGGCAAAAGCTCTCCTTTTTCAAGCATGGATTGATGATTTTTTTCATCTAAAAAAGCCCAAGTGATAAAGGCACAAAATTCTCCATGTTCATTTTGATAGAGTTTGTACTGCCCAACCCGTAAAGCTGGACCTAAGTTTCGTTCAATATCCCACATTCGCCAACGGCGGTGTAGAGGGGATTGAAGCATTAAAACGACCATAGCACCCAAAGTCATTATTGGGTTTATGAGTGATGGAGATGGGGTTTCATTCATACAGATTATCTTTCTTTTAGGGATTGTTCTAAAACTTTTGTGATAGGTTCAAAAAAATAAGAAATGAGACGCCGTTTTGAAGTAATGACATCAGCTGTCACGGTCATGCCAGGGATAAATTTAAGCTCTTTGTGATTAAAAGTGATGTGATCTTGGTCGATTTTGATTAAAACAGCATAAACACCATTAATTTCTTGCTGATGGCGCGCTGTTGCACCTACATTGGTAACTGTGCCGTAGATAACACCGTAGCGTTCAGGCGGAAAAGCAGAAAATTTTATGTAAGCACGTTGGCCTTTTTCTAAAAAACCAATATCTCGATTATCAAAAAACGCTTCAACGATAAGCCCACCTGAGCCAGGGACAATACGCATGAGCGTTTTCCCCGCTTCCACAAAGCCACCCAAAGTGTGGATATTTAAATCATCAATACGTCCATCAACAGGGGCGTAAAGTGATAAGTGGTCAAGACGATATTGGCTGCTGTCAAGTTTGGCTTTTAAGCTTTGCAAAGAGAGTTCTGTTTCACGAGAAAGCTGTCGATAGCGGGCGATTTCATCGGAAATAAGGCTTTGTCTTTGTTGACGGAGTGCTTCTATTTCAGCATTGTTTTCTTCCAGGCGTCTTTGATTGGCTAAAATTTCATGTTCCACATTTTTAAAGTCATGTAAACGTTCTAAATAAAGAGAATGGCTGATGACTTTTGTCTCCATCAAGCTTTTGGCTGCTTTGAGCTTTTCTTGGCTTAATTGCTGATCATCTTTTAATTTATCCAATTGTGCGTATTGGACAGCACCGCTTCGTGTAACACGATCAGCTTGGGCTTTCAGTGCTTTTACTTTATCTTGTAATGATTGAAGAGTAGCGTGGATGAGTTTTTCTCCCTCCATTTTTGCTGTCGTACTGCTTGAGGGAGGAATCTGCAAATAAGCGAGCCCTTTTGTTACAAAATCTTTCTCCAAAGGATCTCGCTCATTCAAGGCCGCTAAAATCGCAGCGGCAATTTGGGCTTGAAGAGTCTGTTGGGCAATATCGGCTTGAACGCGTGCGCGTTCATTGAGAGCTTCACGCGGATCCAATTGAATAAGGAGGTCCCCTTGATGAACGAATTGCCCTTCTTTTACGAGGATTTTTTCAATGCGTCCTGTATTTTGCGCTTGGACGAGTTGAACATAGGAAGTGGGAATAACTGATCATTGTCCCCGTGCAACAATCTCTGTTTTGGTGATAAAACTACCAATGACAATAAAAAGGAATAAAGCGACCAAAACAGTAACCACCATATGAAGTGTTGGCGATAAAGGGCGCAAATGGGGAGCCTTATCTGCCATTTTTTGCCTCCAGATCAGAGAAATTTAATACGGTTGCATGCTTGGGAAAAAGATCACTTTTGTGGGTAATGACGAGAACAATACGCTCTTGTGAAACTTTATATAAATGCTCAACGATTTGTGCACTGACCCTGTCATCCAGAGCGGAAGTGGGTTCATCCAAGATAAGAATCTGCGGTTCGATGAGAAAAAAACAAGCCAATGCTAGGCGTTGGCGTTGTCCACCTGATAAAAAGCCACCTTGCTCGCCTACTTGGGTATGAAGCCCTTGCGGCAATTGAGAAATCAAATCATGACAAGCACTTGCATGAAGGGCAGCAACGATTTCATTCTCAGAGGCATTTGGTTTTGCAAGAAGCATATTTTCAAGAATGGTTCCGGAAAAAAGGCAAGGACTTTGAGGAAAATACCCAATTGTTTGGCGCACACTACGGATATCAAAGTTTTGTATAGATTGGTTGTTAATCAATATCTGTCCATTTGTTGGAGGGTAAAGACCACAAAGGAGTTTGGCAAAGGTTGATTTTCCACAGCCTGAAGGACCAAGCAACATAATGGGTTTCCCAGGTTTGAAACAAATATCAAGATGGTTAACAATAGGTGTTTCTCCATAGGAAAAACAGATATTTTTAGCTTCAAGTTGAGGGCTTGTGGTGAGTTGAAGGGGGGGCTTTTCTTCTTCCCATTCTGAAGGTGCGTTAAGAATATCACCCAAACGAAGACGAGAGATTTTCAAATGCTGCCATTCCTCCCACAGGGAGGCAAGGCTTAAGATAGGACCAGAAACATTGCCAGCGAGAAGATGAAAAGCAACAAGTTGTCCTAGTGTGATTTGATTTTGCAACACTGCCTGAGCACCAAAAAAGATAATAAAAATGGTAAAAAGGTCACCAAAAATATGGCTTAAAGCTCCATTTAAAAGATGAAATTTACTGGTTGTAAGGCTTTGATCGAGACTGCGGGCTAAAGTTTCTTGCATACGTATCGTATGAGCAGATTCTTTTACGTGTGCTTTGATGGCTTCAAGATTGGTAAAGCTTTCAATAAGGCGTGATTTATGGGCGGCTTGCAGAGTGAATGTACGGCGTAATTGGCGGCGTAAAAAGGGACCAACCGATGCCAAAGAGCCCATTTGTAAGGGCAAAATGATAAGAACAATAAAGGTAAGTTTCGGACTAATGGAAAAGAGTGCAGCAAGATAAATAATTGCAAACAGAACATTCAGGACAGTTGTGGCGATGGTTCCTGTTAGAAACCCGCGAATTGTATCAACCTCTCCAATACGCGAAAACAGTTCCCCCACTTTCCAATGACGTAACACAGACAAGGAGAGGCTTAAAAGATGGGTGTAAATATGCCGTCCAAATTCTAGCGTAAGCCGATTGGCTAAATAAGTGCCTAGGTAACCTGATAGAGTGCTAAGAGCGGTACTAAACAGCATGATAGCAACCATCAAGACAACGATAGCATAGAGACTTTCAAGGCGCTGAAAAGGGAGAATACGGTCAATGATCGCTTGAAAAATAAAAGGGTTTACCAAGCCCAACAAACGCAAAACAACAGCAACGCAACTAAGTTCGATGACATAATAAATATATTTTTTTGTTGTTCTTGTAAACCAAGAGAAGGCAACTAGTTTTTCTTGTGAATGACTCATTTGAATTTATGATTTTATTTAAGAGAAAGAGCGATGGGTGTCGCATATTTTAACAGTATTGTAAAGAGTATTATTACTTAATTAAAATATACATTTTATGAGAATATAATATAAACATAATGTATTTATTTTTTTATACAGTATTTTTGTTGTTATTTTTACAAATTATATTTGACATTCGCTAGGCAGTATAATAGTGAAGTTATCTCTGTATTATTGTGATACAGTTTTTAAATAGATATTAGGAGACTAAAAATGGGTAGTTCAAGCTCATCACATGATTCACACAGCAGTTCACATTCATCAAGTTTTTTTCATTATGAAACATGTAGTCCTACTGATTATGCTGTTACAATTGTTGGAGGGGCTGCAGCTGGAGCAGTTACAGGAGCAGCAGGCAATGCGTTGAAAGGTGCTCTATTAGGACCAGAAGGTGTGGGGGCGGCCGCTTTGGCAGGAGCAGTAACTGGCATAGGTTCGGGGGCAGTTGGGGCCGGTATAAGTAAATGGATGCAATGCCACTAAAAAATTAAAGAGCGCTGGTATTTGTTTTTAGAAAATAACCAGTAAATTATTCCTGAAGTTAATTTCATTATAGACATATATTTATAGATATATATATGAAATAAACTTCAGGAATATAAAATGTTGAGCTGGATTTTATAATGGTAGATTTTTCTAATAGTATTACGGCTTCATTAATATCAACAATTATATTTGGATTTTTATGTATTATTCCTTATATATTCAAATCCCATAATTGGAAAAAAAATGCAAAGGGGGAATTATTTAAAATAGCTATGTTCTTTATGTTATATTCTCTTATTGATTATTTACGTAGATATATTGGTTTATACTAGATCCATATAAATTTATTTTTTACAGAGTTTTTTCTTAAAGATACGAATTGTATCAACCTCTCCAATACGTGAAAACAGTTCTCCTACTTGCCAATGACGTAACACAGACAAGGAGAGGCTTAAAAGATGGGTATAAATACGCCGTCCAAATTCTAGCGTAAGCCGATTGGCTAAATAAGTGCCTAGGTAACCTGATAGAGTGCTAAGAGCTGTGCTAAACAGCATGATAGCAACCATCAAGACAACGATAGCATAGAGACTTTCAATACGCTGAAAAGGGAGAATGCGGTCAATAATTGCTTGAAAAATAAAAGGATTCACCAAACCCAGCAAACGCAAAACAACAGCAACGCAACTGAGTTCGATGACATAATAAATATATTTCTTTGTTGTTCTTGTAAACCAAGAGAAGGTTACAGGTTTTTCTTGTGAGAGCTTCATTTGAATTTATGTTTGTTTAAGACAAAGAGCGATGGATGTCGCATATTTTAACAGTATTGTAAATATTATTATTGCTTAATTGAAATATACAATTTGTAAGAATATAATATAAACATAATGTATTTATTATTTATATTTATATTTTTTAAAATTATATTTGATATTCATTAAACAGCATAATAATGACAGTTCCCACTGTATCATTGTGATGCAGTTTTTTTAAATAGATATTAGGAGGAATTATATGTTTCGTTCATTTAGCTATAGTTTTTCTAATGGTTGGTCTCATGTTTCTAATACGTGGTCAAATATTTCATCAATGAATTTTTCAAGCAGTGGATCACGGCCTGGGTGTACTGTTGGAGATTATCTCTCGACAGCAAATTCATATGGACTAACCGGATATCATTTAGGGCAGACTGGTGGAGTATTTGTAGGAAGTATTGTGGGAGCACTCCCAGGTGGTTCAGGTATTATACCAGGAGCGGTTGCTGGTGGCGGAATTGGCGGTGGTCTTGGCTATGGTGCGGGAGGGCTTATAGGAATAGGTTCTCAGTATAATGCGTGCTATTAAATTACAATATTTTAATATGTTTTTAAATTTATAGCAATATTGTAGACATGTTTATTAATATGTCTACAAATGTTTTTTAAATATAATTCATTAATAATTTAATTATATATTAATTTGGAAATTTATGTGTTATGTATATTTTTAATGTGTTTTCTGAATTATTTTTTGCATTTTGTTGTTTGAGTATATTTATATCTTTATTTGAATTGTATTATGTTTCTAAGGGCTTAAATGAAAAAAATATAAAAATTAAATCATTAATAAGAATAATTTCATTTTTTAGCGTGTTTTTTATTTTATTTTCTTTATTTAAGTTTTATACAAATTAATATATATTGTTTAACTAGTTTGTATATATCATAGTAATATATATTATATTATTTAATTAATTGGAAAATATTATGGATGCTATTTTATTTAATATTAAAAATGCATTACTTGCTGCAAATATTTTTTTAATTTTAAGTATAATTTTTTCTAAATCAAAATTTCCTAGTTGGAAAAA